>CAIVKH010000251.1 GCA_903906425.1 uncultured bacterium | reverse complement strand
GAAGACAAGGCGAAATCTCAGCGTTGATGTTCCAGCGCATGGAAGTTGTCGCGGGGAAGGGTTCCAATGATTGGAATTTTGTGTCACGGTCGTTTCCAATGATTGGAAGTGATCGCCGTTTTCCAGGGGATCAGCGGATGGAGGATGAGCCGATGAGCCTTGTCGGTGGCGTCAATCGACCGACGGCTTGAAGGTGCCGGGCGGGACGTTGTTCGGGCCGGGGCCGTCGAATTGTTTCCAGTATTCTTCCTTGAAGGGATTCACCGCGGGGCCCTGCTGGTGCTCGTTGACGAGGCGCGGGGTGACCTCGGCCCACCATTTGTCGTAGGCGACGGAGAGCCGGTTGGCCATCTGGGAATTCAAGCCGGCCATGTCGATTTGCTGGCCGGCATCGTCGGTGAGATCGAAAAGCTGCCAGGCGTCCTTGACGCGCACGAGGCTGTAGTGGCGGTTGCGGATGCTGCACTCGCCGAATTTCTGCGGCGCGCCGTCGCGCGGCCAGCGGCCGACGTGCGTGACGAGCAGGCGCTCGGGCCAGGGGGAATTCGGATCGCGCAGCAGCGGCGTGAGGTCGCGGCCCTCGACCTGCTTTTCGACGGTGGCGTCGAGCTTCGCGCCGGCGAGCGTGGCGAAGGTGCGAAAGACGTCCATGTGCGCGGTGAGGGCGTCGCAGTCGCCGGGCTGGATGGCGCCGGGCCAGCGCCAGAAGGAGGCGGCGCGGGTGCCGCCTTCCCACGCGGTGCCTTTCTTGCCGCGCATGCCGGCGTTGTAAATTTCGCAGCCGGCGGTGCCGCCGTTGTCGTTCATCACGATGATCAGCGTGTTGGTCTCGATTTTCCATTCGCGAAGCTTCGTGAGGATGCGGCCGACGTTGTCGTCGATGTTCGCGAGCATGCCGAAAAACTTTCTGACCTTGCCGTCCTTGACGTTGTATTTGTAGCGGGCCTCGTCCTCGGGGCGAACCTGCAGGGGAGTGTGGGCCGCGTTGAAGGGGATGTAGGCGAAGAACGGTTTCGACGCCTTGACACTTTCAACCCATTTCAAAGCCTGCGCGGCGAAGACGTCGGTGCAGTAGCCGGAGGTTTTTTCGAACGTGCCGTTGTGTTTGACGACGGGATCGAAGTAGGTGTTGCCGGGGGCGTCGCCGCAACTGCCGGGATAGGTCTGGCCGATGCCGCCGCCGCCGATGATGAACGCTTCGTCGAAGCCGCGGCGGTCGGGCTGGTAGGCGTCCTCGTCGCCCAGGTGCCACTTGCCGAAGATGCCGGTGGCGTAGCCGGCGGATTTCAAAACCTGCGCGACGGTGATCGTGTCGAGGCTCATCCGCTCGCGCTCGAAGATCGTGTGCGTGACGCCGTTCTTGAATTCATGGCGGCCGGACATCAGCGCAGAGCGCGTTGGCGCGCAGGTCGGGCTGACGTGGAAATTCATGAAGCGAACGCCTTCGTCATGGATGCGATCCATGTTCGGCGTTTTCAGGATCGGATTTCCGTTGCAGGAAAAATCGCCGTAGCCCTGATCGTCAGTGAGGACGAAAATGATGTTCGGCCGGCGGCCGGCAAGCTGCGGCGCGAGGGCGTCGGGAGCGACCGCGAGGCCGAGGAGAGGCGCGGAGAGGATCAAGGCGGACAGGAATCGGATTTTCATTTTGGTACTCATTTCACGGTATTGAACGGATCGGCGGCGGTGTCGCGATGGCCGCAAAAGAGGCAGCGGTTGAATCGCGGGGAGATCATGGCGTTGCATTTCGGACACGGTTTTGCGCGGGCGGTCATGCGGCCATCTTCGAAGCCGTCGCGCAAATCAATCTCGTGGATTTTGGCTGCGAGCTGGCGATCGGTGATGCCGCTTTGTTTTTGCATGAGCTCAAACATAGCACGGGAAATCAAAGCGAGGCGGTCAACTTTTTCCTCGAGCTGCGCGATGGAGATGTCAACGCCCGGCGTATTGCCCACCGGGAGCGCAGCGATGGGACCGGTATCGGGCGGAGGTTCGCCCGCGGTCTTCCCGACGGTTTGGAAAATATCCCAGATCAGTCCGCAAACATCCAAGGCAGTGGCCGGATTCATCGTGCTTGTCTCCGCTGCGCCGCGACTGCGTGCCGCGGCTTGCAGCTTGCGGAAGAGGTTAGCGCGCGGCGGGAGATGATGTAAATCCGGGGTGCAGGCGGCCGCGAAGGCGGATATTTTTTTCGCTGCGTCGCTCGCGAACGCCGCCAGTTTCCAATCATTGGAAATTTGCGGGGGCGCATTTTCCAATGATTGGAAGAGGCGGAACGGGGCGGTCAATAGCTGCGGACTTTGTGGCCGGTGCCATTGCAGATGGTGCAGACGGCTTCCTTTTCGCCGTGGCAGGTGGGGCAGGGGGCGCCACGAATTTCGCCGGTGCCTTTGCAGGCGGCGCAGGGGACGAGGCCGGAGCCGTCGCATTTCGTGCAGAGGGCATTTTCGCCGGTGCCCTTGCAGGTGGTGCAGCGGATCTGGCCGGTGGATTCGCATTTGGCGCAGACGAGGTAGGCCCTGCCGCCGCAGATGGCGCAAAGTGAAATGCCGGTGCCGGAACAGGCGTTGCAGGTGTGCGCGACGGAATTGCCCCGGCCGCCCGTCGTGTCGGTGATTTTCTTTTTGCCTTTGCAAACGGGGCACGGCTCCTTGCCCTGGATGCATTTGACGTTTGTGCATTTGAGTTTGCCCGCGCCTTTGCAATCGACGCAGCCGAAGAATCCGAAGCCGTAGCAGGTCGAGCAGGTGCCGGCGAGGGTGCCTTTGACGGCGGCCTTTTGCCGGATGGTGAGGTGGTCGGAGAGGCCTTTGGGCAGCCAGATGCCGGCGAAATTTTCCCACCCGCGCGCCTGTTGCTGGCGCTCGAATTCCTGTTTTGCGTTGGACATCGCGGCGACGATGACCGTCTGGGAGGTGCGCGCCGGAAGTTTGCCGGCGCCATCGCAGACAGGACAGGTGACGGTGCCGGGCGCGCTTTCCTGACGGCGGACATCGCCGTGCATGTCGGTGAGGCTGTAGATCCGCTGGCCGGTTCCCCGACAGGCGAAACACGGAATCTTCGCGTCGCGCAGCGCGGTCTCCGCCTCCTTGATGGCCGTCAACAGATCCCCCGATCCGGCGTTGCTGGCTTCAGGCGCGAGCTTGAGCAGCGCGAGCGTATTGCGGGCGCGGAAGATCAGCAGCCCCGATTGTTTTGCATCCCGCGCCTTTTCCACGTCGGCAAATTCATGGCTCATGATGTCGGCCGTAATCGCGGGCGCGGCGGGCGCGGCAACCGGGGCGGCGGCCTGTTTCGCGGGCAGCGCTGTGCCGCAGTGCTGACACGTGGCCTGTCCCTCCTGATATTCGTATCCGCACTTCGGACACTGGAGCAGTTTCGCGATCAAGGTGCCGCCGACAAAGAGCAGGGCGACGAAAAGCAGCCGGATGGGTATGTTTCGCATGGTTTGAAAAATAGAACCAAAACGAAGTATGCGCCACAATATTGTTGCTGATCCTGCGTTTTGGGTTGAAGATATTTCCGGCGGCGAAAAGCGTGGAGTGTGAAAGGGGCCGCACAAAGGCGAATGAAGTGTGATGCGGACGCGAGATCAATGGAAATGGAAACGCGGCCAGGCGGCCACCGAGACAATGCTTGTGGCTGTGATGCTGACCGCGATGGTCGCCATCCTCGCGCTGCTTTTGTACGTGTTCAAAGAATATGGAGTGCGTGTGATTGATCTGGTCTCTTCCGAATATCCATGAGCCGGAAAAACTGGAAAGAAGCAGGAGTACGAAATGAAAAACAACAAACGGAAAATTAGCGGACAGACGATGACCGAATACATCATCATCGTCGCAGTTGTGGCGTTGGCGGCCATCGCGATATTCGCGGTGTTCGGCGACACCATTCGCCAGAAGATGTCCGGCGCGGTCAAAGAGCTGGACAGCGGGCAGAATGCCAGCGCGGCCGACGCGGCCGTCTCGCAGTCCTCGCACGACTACCTCAAGAACCTGAACAAAGACGGCGCCGGCACCGGCAACTGAGCCGGTTCCCTGCCGAACCTTTTCGCGGATGCGATATGACGGCGAGCCACGCCATACGCGGGCAGCGCCGCGCCAGTTTGTGCGCGCCCCCCTCTTCTGTGCCGGGGGCGCGCAATTTCCAATCATTGGAAATTGCCGCGACGCACATTTCCAAGCATTGGAAACTTTCGCGCCGCCGCGATTTTCGGGCCGGCCCGCGCAGCGGTCAGGCGATCATCGAGTCGTGCATCGTCGTCATCCTGATGTCGCTGATGCTTTTCGGGCTGATTGAAATCGGCCGGCTTTTCATGGGCCGCGAGGCGATGAATTATGCGGCCAGCGTCGGTGCCCGCGCGCGCGCCGTCGGCTTCAACGACTTCATGATTTTCAAAACGATGCGCGTCGCCAGCATTCCGATCGCCGGAAAAATGCTGACGCCGTCGGTCACGCTGACCGATCCAAACAGCGGACGATGGTCCGGCTCAAAGCCAGGATCACTTTGGGATTTTGCGGTGACGGCAAATCCGGTTTCGCAACAATACGATCAGATCGAACAATCGCGCATCCCGCTTTACCTCGGCGCGCAAACTTGGGGTGAACTCCAGCCGATCTTGAATTACGAGGACTGGGACAAACAGGCAATGATCACCGGCGACAACGGCGACGAGGCGGTCGTCGCCAGCATCCGCGAAGACGTGCCGCTGAAATTCGCCTTCCACCGCGCGTTTTGGGGTGCCGACTATGTCCAGGAATCCGGCAACGCCTCGATGGACGGCCACTATCTGCTTTATCTCGATCCATCCGTGAGTACGGCCCCATGAAGACGCTTCGTAACATCGTCGGACGCCTGAGTGCCGCCGCAAGTCTTCCCGCCGGCCCGTCGCGTCGCGGCGGTCAGGCGATCATTTTCGTGATGATGGTGCTGGTGATCCTCGTCTTCGTCGCGCTCTGGCAGTTCGACCTGCACAAAACGCTTTTCGTAAAATACCGCAGCCGCAACGGCGGCGACGCCGCCGCGCTGGCCGCCGCGCGCTGGCAGGCCATCTCACTGAATCTGGTCGGCGAACTGAACATCATGCAGGCCGTTTATATTTCGCAGGGACTGGCCGGTGATACAAATGCCTTCGTCGAAGCCAAGCAGGTCGCCGATCTCGAGGCGCGCGTTCCGTTCACCGGCCCGATGGTCGGATTCCTTGCGGCCGAGGAGGCGGCGAAAAACAACGGCATGTTCAACAACGCGCAGTTCACGCAGGACGTTTCCGATCACGCTGGCGAAATCCGAAGGGAATATCTCACGCGCTATCCCGATCCGCCCTACCACAATGATCCCGAGCCTCCGACCGCCTGGGACGATTATGCGGACATGTGCGATGAAATTGCTTCGCTCGGCGTCGCCGCCGCGCCGGACAACGCGCGGTACTATACCGATTTTGCCGACTGGAATCACATGCTGCTCAATCCGTCGTTCTACGACGCGATCGCTTCGCAGGACTGGTGCTGGTTCTTTTTCAACGCCTACGATCTGCTCAAATCCTACCAGAGCTTCCGCGACTGGCCGGCTCTGCCGATCTACGTCGAACCGCGGCCCGCCGACTCCGAATTTTTTGGCCTCGACCTGCGCCGCTTTTCGCAGCTTTCGTTGATGAGCGCCATTCCGCGCGACAACGGCCGGCCGATCACCGTGAAGGACCTGCTCATCAAACTCAAAGAGCTTGCCGATCCCCAGTACATTGACACGAACGTCGTCAACGTCGCCGCCAACTGGCTTTTTTATCGCGACGAAGTCTGGAGCTCATGGACTGATTATATCGGCAAGGATTTTCCGTTCCGCGGCGCGGTCAAGCCGGAATATGATTACGCGGGCGCGGATTCCGCCGTACGTCTTGTCAATAATGTTGAACGCCACACGCCGGGAATCCAGGGCGCGGATGTCACCTGGAGCGCGGCGGCAAAACCGTTCGGCACGCTCGAAGGCGCGATCAAGCCGTGCCAGTACGGACTCGTCCTGCCCGCCTTCACCGACGTGCGCATGATCCCGATTGACGCGTCGTCCGCGCCGGCCGCCGGTTCGCGGCCCGGCTGGGGCATCCACATTCACGACCACCTGCCAAACTATGTCCAGAACGGCTTGGGCGGACTGGATCCGAATTGCTGGTACTGCGCGCAATTGCGTACGTGGGAAGACCCGACCTTCCGGGCCACCGGCATCCAATGGCTGTTGCAACACAGCGATGAATGCGTGATCCGGGGACCCGGCCCCGGCGGCGGCGGCGGCGGAACACATCGAGGCCACTGATGAAAAACTCAGATTTCAGGTTTCAGGGTTCAGGTTTCGGGTCGCGATCAGGTCAGGCGATGGCCGAGATGATCGTCGCGCTCGTCGGCATCCTCGTCGTCTTCGCCGGGCTGCTGGCCATCGCCCATCTGGGCTATTCGCAATCCAGCGTCATGCTTCAGGCGCGCGACTCGGCCGGCCAGGACGCGATGAGCAGCGACTGCCGCACGGAGGTGCCCAGCCCCATGTTTCTGGTCAACTGGAATCCCGGCCGCGACAAAAGCAAATTCTCCGCCGACGACGAGCCTCAGCCCGCGGATCCCTCGATAGCCGTTCAGAAAATTGTCGGGCCGTGCAAACCCGACGACCTCGACAGCTACGTCAAGGGCAACCACATTTCCGCGCTGAAAAGCTCCTCGATGCTGGACAGTTTTTGCTTCGTCCACGCCCGCGTCACGACGAACAACATCACCCTGCCGCCCATCGTCCGGCACCTGATCTACAACGAGAGCAACTTCCACATTGACGGTGACGTCACCTTGACGTGGACCAAAGGGATCAACTGAGATGGCGGCCGATGGCCTGACTTCCAATCATTGGAAAATTGCCGGCCGCAAACTTCCAATCATTGGAAGTTTTCTTTTATCGCGGGTCCGCGCGCCGGCATTTTCCTTCCTCCTCGTCGCGCTGCTGCTCGTGCTGCCGGGCGCGTCGCAGGCCCGCGTTTTTTGGACGATCGCCGGCGGCGAGACCAGCGGCGTGCTGGCATCGGATGCGGCGTGGACGCGCGCCTACTCCGCGATGCTGCGCATCAATTCCGGCCGCGCCGGGCTTGAAGTTTGGAGCGCCCGCCTTTCGCTCACCGAGGCCGTCGAGGCGCTGCGGGCGAAAGTCCGGCAGGGCGGCGGCGAGATCTGGTTCACCGGCGTCGGTGAGATGGTGTGGGGCATCGGATGTGACGGCGAACGCGTCTTCCGATTTTTGGTCACGGCCACGCAGAACCCGCGCAGTTCGCTTGTGTTCCAGTTGAGCCAGAGCTTCGAGGACTTCACCGCATCGCTCACGCCGCCGCAGGAGCATCTGCTGAAGGCCGCGCCGGCCTATCCGAACAGCGAAGAAAAATCGTTCCTCGCCAGCGAGGCCACGCGCACGGAGATGGCCACCTCGACCGCCGGCTCGCCGCCCGCCGACGTGAAGAATTTCTATGCGGAGCGGCTGCCTGGCGGCGGATGGGCGCCGGTCTTCCAGCCGGGCAAGGGCCTCGATGTTTATCTGCGCGGAAACGAAGTCATCCTGGTTTCCGCGGAATCTGCTGGCGATTCCGGCGGCAGCGTGATTATGTTGTTGCACAAGCCGCTCACATCGGCTGAACACAACTGACCGGAACGTTTCGAAAAAGGCATCGCATGAAACAAAAAATCGTCCTGCTTCTGTCCGTGCTCTGCGGGCTGATCGCGTTCTTTCTCACCGCGCGCTACCTCGAAACTGAAAAGGAAAAACTCTACAAGGGTGCCGAAAAAATTGACGTGCTCGCCGCTGCCCGCGACCTCTCCGTCGGCACCGTCATTGATCCGTCCAAGGACCTCGGCAAGCTGACCGTCTTCAAGAGCGCCGTCGGCGAAAACGTCTGCAAGCTCGACGACGTTGACACCGTACGCGACAAGAAAATTCTGTTCCCTCTGCGCAAGAGCGATCCGCTGATGTGGTCCTATGTGGACATGCCCGACCGCGGCCGCGCCGGCCTGGCAAACATGGTCCAGCCCGGAATGCGCGCCGTTTCCATCTCGGTTTCCGGTGCGTCCGCCGTCAGCGGCCTGGTGCAGCCGAACGATCACGTTGACATCATCGGCACGTTCACCTTTCCCTCACGAAAGAAAGCCGGCGACACCGAGGCCGTCACGCTCACCGTTTTGCAGGATGTGACTGTCCTCGCCACTGGCTCCAAGCTCGGCAAATCCTCGATGAGCGCCAGCTACGGCCAAGCCGGCGGCTACAGCACCATCACCTTCGCGGTCACGCCGCGCGAGGCCGAACTGCTTGTCTTCGCCCAGCACGTCAAGGGCCAACTCCTGCTCACGCTGCGCAACGAAGAGGACGTCAGCTTCGAAAAAGATTTGCCCGAGGTGGATTTCCAGCACATCGAAACCAAGCTGCCGGAGCTGAATTTGTACCGCCAGCAATTCATCCGCCACAAAAAGAACCTGTAGTTTCCAATCATTGGAAAATCCGCCCGCGCAGACTTCCAATCATTGGAAAAAACCGAACCGCCCATGATCACATTGAGAATACGACGGCCTGACAAACCGGACACGAGCTTCGAAATTTCGCCCGGCATCTACACCGTCGGCACCGACGAGGCCAACAAGATCGTCCTGCCCGGCAAGGACATTTCCTGGCGTCACGCGATCCTCAGCTTCATGTCCGACGGCGTCTGGCTCGAAGATCTCAAGAGCCGCACGGGGACGATTCTCAACGGTCACTTCGTTCATGGCCGTGCCCGCGTCGAACCGGGCCAGGTGATAAATATCGGCCACTTTGCGATCTCGTTCGACGATGGAAATGCGGCCGCGATTTCGGAACAACCGGAATCGCCGCCCGCCGAAGTTGCGGCGCCCGAACCGCAAGCCGCGCCCGTGCCGCAGGAAATTTCGCAGCCCGCGTCGCAGCAGCAGCCGCTCTCACAACTTCCGCCGGCCTCCCCGCCGCCGCGCGCCGCAAGCCGCGACGAGCCTACGCGCCTCCAGGCGGCGCTCGAAGTCAACCGCGGCATCAAGCGGCAGATTCAGCAGGAGCTGGTCCAGCGCCTCGACCTGAAGCGGCTCACGACAAATCGTATCGGCGAAAAAGACCTCCGCGAAAAAGTCCAGAAAACCATTTTCGACATCGTTCAGGAAGTGCGCGCAAAGCTTCCGCCCAACATTGATCCCGGCCGGCTCACGAAAGAAATTTTCGACGAGGCCGTCGGCCTCGGCCCGCTCGAAGACCTGCTCGTTGATCCCGAAGTCACCGAAATCATGGTCAACGGCGCCGAGCAGATCTACATCGAGCGCCGCGGCAAGATCGAACTTTCCGGCATGAACTTCGTGGACAACGATTCCGTCGCCGCGATCATCGAACGCATCGTCTCGCCCATCGGCCGCCGCATTGACGAAAGCTCGCCCTACGTTGACGCCCGCCTGCCCGATGGCTCGCGCGTCAACGCTGTCATCCATCCGCTCTCGCTCTCCGGGCCGTGCCTCACCATCCGTAAATTTTCCAAGGACCCGTTCAAGGTCTCCGATCTCGTTCGCTTCAATTCGCTCACCGATCAGATCGCCGACTTCCTCCGCGCCTGCGTGCAGCTCAAAAAGAACATCATCGTCTCCGGCGGCACCGGTACCGGCAAAACGACGCTGCTCAACGTCGTCAGCAGCTTCATTCCCTCAAACGAGCGCGTCATCACCATTGAAGACTCCGCCGAATTGCGGCTCGGTCAGCCGCACGTCATCCGCCTTGAAGCGCGTCCGCCGAACATTGAAGGCCGCGGCGCGATCACCATCCGCGACCTCGTCCGAAATGCGCTGCGCATGCGGCCTGACCGCATCGTCGTCGGCGAAGTCCGCGGCGGTGAGGCGCTCGACATGTTGCAGGCCATGAACACCGGCCATGAAGGCTCGCTCACCACCGTCCACGCCAACTCCCCGCGCGATGTCATCTCCCGTCTCGAAACAATGGTGCTCATGTCGGGAATGGATTTGCCCGTCCGCGCCATCCGAGAACAAATCGGGGCAGCCATTCACCTCATCGTCCACATCAGCCGCTTCAGCGACGGCACCCGCAAGGTCTCCCGCATCGCCGAAGTCTGCGGCCTCGAAAGCGACCAGATCACGATGCAGGACATCTTCCAGTTCCGCCAGACCAGCGTTGACCAGCACGCCAAAGTCATCGGCAAGTTCGAGCCGACCGGATCGGTTCCGACCTTTGTCGAGGAGATGGCCAGCCGCGGCATCCAAATTGACCACGCCATTTTCGACCCGGTGAAATGGAAATGAAAACGCATCGTTGGAGCAGAGACTAAAGACAAATGGATTTCGGCAGTTCAATAGGTTTGTGGTTCATCGCGCTGCTTTTCGCGGTCTGCTTCGGCGGCCTCGCGTACTCGCTGCTTTCCGCCATGCGCGAGACGATGGGCTCCTATCAGGAAGTCTATGCCGAGGACACCGCCCGGCAGTTCGAGGACATCTTCCTTTTCATCTCGCCGCGCAAGCTCGCCGAGATCGCACGCATCACCGGCGTCGCCACCTTCCTGATTTTCTTCCTCGTCTTCGGCGGATTCGGCTCATGGAAGGATCTGACGCTCGGATTTTTCTTCGGGCTCATCGGTGCGGCCATCGCGCTGCAGGCGCCGAAATTCATCCTCCAATATTTGAAGGCGAGGCGGCTCAACAAATTCAACGACCAGCTCGTCGAGGCGCTCACTCGCATGAGCAATTCGCTCAAGGCCGGCTTCAGCATCCTGCAGGCGTTCGAATCCATCGTGAAGGAGAACATGAATCCGATCGCGCAGGAATTCGGCGTCTTCCTGCATCAGGTCCGCGTCGGCGTCCGCTTCGAGGAATCGCTGGCTTCGATGGAAAAACGCGTCGGCAGCGAAGATCTCACGCTCATGGTTCGCGCCATCGAAATCGCGCGAATGACCGGCGGCAACCTCACCGACGTGCTTGAAAAGATCGCCTCCACGATTCGCGAGCGCATGAGAATTCAGGGCCGTATCCGCGCGCTCACCGCGCAGGGCCGGCTCCAGGGCATCGTCGCCAGCTCCATGCCGGTGCTGCTTCTCTTCGCGATGGCCATGATTGATCCGAAAATGGTCCACACCTTCATTTCCTCCGTCCCCGGCATCATCGCGCTCGGCGTCATGGCGCTGTTGATTCTTTGCGGCGCGCTGGTCATCCGAAAAATCATCAGGATCAACGTATGACCGGCGAAGACCTCATCATTTCAGCGATGGCCGCCGGCGCGGCGCTCGGCCTGAGCTGGTACTGCGGTAACACCGCCACGCAGATCAGCTATGTCACCCTTGCCGACGGCCGCCGCCAGGAACGCGCCCTGCCGCTGCTGTTCCGCCTGCTGCTTCCCCTCGCGCCGAACCTGCGCGGGCTTGTGAACAAGAAATTTTTCGACCGCGAGGCCGAGCAGATCGACCGCAAGATCGTCGCCTGCGGCTATGAAGGCCTCCTCGACGGCCGCGAATTCATCGCCCTTCGCTTTCTGATGCCGCTGGTCGCCGGACCTGCGCTGATCTTGCTGATGTACGTTTGCTTCAACGCCCTGCCCGGCAAGGCTGGCGTTGCGATGGTCCGCCGCGTTCCGCTGTTCGGCATGCTGACCTTGCTGATGCTGTTTCTTCAGCCGACCAGCTGGCTGCGCCGCGCCTTGAACTCGCGGCACCTGAACATCCAGCGCGCCCTGCCATACGTGCTCGATCTGCTGACGCTTTCCGTCGAGGCCGGCCTCGACTTCATGACCGCGATCAAGCGCATCCTCGACTACCGCGCCATGGACGCGCTTGGCGAGGAACTCCTGCGCATGTTCCGCGAAGTCCAGATCGGCAAAACCCGACGCGAAGCCCTGCGCAACATGTCCACCCGCTCGATGCATCCCGACCTCAACGGCGTAGTCCACTCCCTCGTCCAGGCGGACGAACTTGGCGTCAGCATCGCCTACATCTTGCGCATCCAGGCCGACCAGATGCGCGTCAAACGATTCCAGCGCGCCGAAAAACTCGCGCAAGAAGCGCCCGTCAAGATGCTCTTCCCGCTGATCTTTTTCATCTTCCCGGCCATCTTCGTCGTCCTCCTCGGCCCGGTTCTTCTCGACCTCTTCCGCCACGGCTACTGACGCGCCGAAGTCCGGCAACGCTGGAAGATTTCGCGGCCGCTGTTTCCAATCATTGGAAATTCAGGCGCGCGGCTTTTCCAATGATTGGAAATTTCCGGTCCGCGGCGCGACGAACCAGACGACCGCTGCGCCGGCATAAAGGAACAGCGAAAGCAACTGGCCTTTGCTCATCCAGCCGAAATAGACCGGGCCGTCGGGATCGCGGAAAAATTCGCAGGCGATGCGGATGGTGGCGTAGAGCGCGAGGAAGGCCGCGCTGATGAAGCCGGGCCGCCGGCTCGCGCGCGTGTGGCGCAGGATCCACAAAATCGTGAAGAGCAGCAGGCCTTCGCCGAACGCCTCGTAGAGTTGCGACGGATGGCGCGGATGAAGCTGGCCGCTGTGCAGCAAATCGAGGATCGTTTGTTGCGGAAGTTTTGTGCCCGCCGGATAATCGGCCTCGGTCGGGAAAATCACCGCCCACGAAACGTTCGTCACGCGGCCCCAGAGTTCGCCGTTGATGAAATTTGCGAGCCGGCCGAACAGCAATCCGAGCGGCGCGACGCACGTGAGATTGTCCGCGAGGTTCCAGACCGACACGCGATGTTTTCGCGCATACCAAAGCAGCGTCAGCGCAACGCCGATGAAGCCGCCGTGGCTCGCCATGCCGCCTTCCCAGATTTTGAACAGCGAGAGCGGATGTTCGATCGTCGCGCGCAGATCGTAGAACAGCGCGTTGCCGACGCGCGCGCCGACCAGCACGCCCCACAGGCCGATGGCCATGATGAAATTCCCCGCTTCGCTTTCCGGCAGCGCGAAAAGTTTTTTCCGCGCGAGAATCTTCAGCAGCCACCAGGCTGCGATGAAGCCGGACAGATAGGCCATGCCGTACCAGCGGATCGCCAGCGGCCCGGCGATGTGGACAATCACCGGACTCAGATCGTGGACATAAAATGGAACAGATTCTCCGGTCATTTCTTCCGCACCGGATTGCAGCAGGCACACGAATCGCTGTGGTGATGGACCGGCGCGGCCTTCGCATCGGACGGCCCGCGCGGCATCTCGATTCCACCGGTGATTACGCGGCGAACCGGCAGACCGGTTTGCGGATCGGTCGCCAACGGCGAGTCCTTCATGCTTTGCCAGACTTCAAATTGCCGCGGCATTTCGCCGGGCTTTTGCGGAATCGTTTCGTAGATATAGGTCGGCATTAAGAATCACTTCAAAGCGGCACAAATTTTTTCCGCCAGCGCCGCGAGATCCTTGTGGTCCGCCGCCCGTGCATTCGCGAATGACAACTGTCCGATGGACTCGAACGGCACAAGGTGAACATGCGCATGCGGAACCTCGATGCCCGCGACGATCACGCCGACCCGGCTGCACGGAACAACCGTCTGAATCGCCTTGGCAATCGGCTTGGCGAATTTCATCAGATCGCCGAGCAGGTCGTCGGGCAGATCAAGCAGATAGTCAATTTCCTGTTTCGGAATCACAAGCGTGTGCCCCGCGTGAATGGGGCGGATGTCCAGAAAAGCGAGGAAGCGCTCATCCTCGCGAATTTTGTGACACGGAATTTCGCCTTTGATGATACGTGTGAAAATCGAAGCCATAACAACTCCTCACTTTGCCGCTTCAAGCTCTTTTCTCGTGAACAACGGTCGCAGTTCCATTCCTTCTTTTGCCAGCGCCTCGCGCCCGCCCTGCTCGCGGTCAATCACGCAAACGACACCGATAATTTCCGCGCCGAGCGCACGAAGATCTTTCGCCGAAATCAAAACCTGTCCGCCCGACGTCACGACGTCTTCAACGATGATGAGCCTCTTGCCTTTGAGTTCGCCGCCCTCGGCCAGCTTGCACGTCCCGTAGTCCTTCGCCTTCTTGCGAACGAACAGCGAAGGCAGTCCCGTGTGTTGCGCGAGCATGACCGCGATCGGAATCCCTCCGGTCTCCAGGCCGGCCAGCGCGTCGGCACCGGAGGGCAGCAGCGCTTTCATTTGCAGCGTGATTTCGCGCAGCAGCGCCGGATCGGATTCCAGGAGATATTTGTCGAAGTAAATATTGCTCTTCTGCCCCGAGCGCAGCGTGAATTCGCCGTGCAGCGTGCAGCGTTGAACGATTTGTTTCGCGAGTTGTTGTCTTGAATTCATGCTGCTACCAATAGCCAGTCGCATGGTGCGATGACAACGAATTGTTGCGGGAAACCATGAGCCAGTCCGTCATTGAAGTCAGCGATTTGGTCGTCGAGTATGGCAAGGGCGCGAAGAAAACACGCGCCGTCAACGGCCTTTCCTTCGCGGTGCGCGCCGGCGAATGCGTCGGTTTCATCGGCGCAAACGGCGCGGGGAAATCCTCCACGATGAAAGCGATGATGGGATTTCTTTTCCCCGCGTCCGGCGACGTAAAAGTCTTCGGCCTGCGTCCCGGCCTTGCCGAAAGCCGCCAGCGCATCGGCTACCTCCCCGAGGTCGCGCTCTACTACCCTTTCATGAAAGCCCGCGAACTGCTTGAACTCTACGGCGGCCTGCAGGGAATTCCGCGCGCCGAAATGCGCGGCCGCATCGAAACGATTCTTGACCGCGTCGGCCTCGCCAGTCGCGGTGAAACGCTGCTGCGCAATTACTCGAAAGGAATGCAGCAACGCCTCGGTATCGCGCAGGCGCTCATCGCCGATCCCGAACTGATGATCTTCGACGAGCTTTCCTCCGGCCTCGACCCGATCGGTCGCCACGATCTGCGAAATGTCCTGCTCGATTTGAAGAAAGCAGGCCGCACTATTTTCTTCAGCTCCCACGAACTCAACGAAGTCGAGTCCCTTTGCGACCGCGTCGTCATCATTCATCGCGGCAAACTCGTGCGCGACGCGCCGCTCGCCGAATTGAAACGCGATTCCGGCACGCAATCGCTCGAAGAATTCTACATGGGCCTCATTCGCAAAATCAACTCGCCATGAAACCGCGCGCCATCTGGCTCATCGGAAAAAGCGTGCTGATCGAATCCATCCGCCGCCGCGAAATCTACGCCATCGTCCTCATCGCCTGCCTCATCATCGGCACCGTGATGACGCTCGACTTCTTCGGCCTCGAAGGCCTCACAAAATTCTACCGCGAGACCGCGCTGACGATCATGAGCATCACCACCGCGCTCACCGTCATCGTGCTCGCCGCGCGCCAGCTCCCGCGCGAATTCACCAACCGCACGATCTACCCGCTCCTCGCCAAACCCGTCTCGCGCCTCACATTTCTTTTCGGAAAACTCCTCGGCGTCATGCTCGCCGCCGCCTTCTGCTTCGCGCTCTTCATGACCGTTTATGTGATCGGTTCCTACTACCTCCACGGCGCGATCCCGTGGCCGCTCTTCGCCCAATACATCTATCTCCAGCTCGTCTCCATGCTGATTCTCGCCACGCTCAGCTTCTGGCTCTCGATGATTCTCAACCTCGACGCTGCGATCACCATCGCCGTCATCTTCTACCTCACCGCCGCGACCTTCACCTCCATCACCACCTACATCTACCACCTCGTCGGCCCCGCCCAGCGCGCGATCCTCCTCATCTGCAACTACGCCCTCCCGCAGCTCACGCTCTTCGACCTCTCCGAAAAAACCGTCCACGACGAAGTCTGGCATCCGCTCAGCCTCGGCGTCATGACCGCACTCACCGCCTACGCCCTCGTCTTCGCCGCCCTCTATTTTTCCCTCGCCATGCTCTCCTTCCGCCGGAGGCCGCTATGAAAATCGGACCGGCTGTTCGAATTCCAATTACGCCTACGGCGCAATGGAAGGCGCGCCGATCCGCCATCGCATCGCAATTTCCAATCATTGGAAATGTCCGTTCCGCAAACTTCCAATCATTGGAAATTCCGTTTCTTCGTCCGGCGATTTGTAATTTGAAATTTGAAATCTGAAATTCCGGCTCAGTGAAAAACTTTGAACAAACAGTCCTGATTGCCCGCGCCGTCTTCATCGAACTGGCGCGCAAACGCGCGCTCTACGTTGTCGCGCTGTTGGCCGCGCTGTTCGTCGCCGGCGCGATCATCGCGCGCGTCGTCGGAATCGAGAATCCGGCCACCGGAACATTTCTTCTGAATCTCGGACTTTCACTCGCCTACTGGTGCGCGCACATTCTCACGCTTATTCTCGCCGCCGGACAGCTCCCCAACGAAATCGAAAACCGAACGCTTTATCCGCTGCTCGCCAAACCCGTTTCGCGCGGCACGGTGCTCTTCGGAAAATGGCTCGCGTGTTCGCTCGCCGGCACGGGCGTTTTCCTCGCGCTCGGACTCATCGCCTGGATCGCCGCGCCGAAAATGGAAACGTTCAGCGCCGCGATGTTCGCCCAGACACTGCTCGCGATTCCTCTTTCGGTCGCGCTGGTCGCCGCGCTTGCGATTCTTTTCTCGCTCATCTGGACCAAGGGCGTTTCGCTGGTCCTGCTCGCAATCCTGCTGGCCGCCGGCGACAAGATTTTTGCGCTGGCAACCCGGGCCAAGCTCGGCCTGCTGGGCGACTGGATCGCTGCGTTCGGGAAGCTCCTGCCGGATTTTTCAAAACTCAACCTCATCACGCGCTACACAGACGGAATCGGTCCGATTTCATTTTTTCAGGAGTCCGGCCTGCTGCTTTACGCCGCGACATTCATTGCAGCGTACCTGCTCATCGCGGACCGAATTTTCTCGCGGAGATCCCTGTGAACAAGGAACTGCAAATCCTTTTGCTCTTCGCTTGTTTGTTCGCACCCGGACATCTCGCCGAATACCTTCATCCGAACGACTACGCCGGCGGCCGCTCGCGCAGCGTCGAGGCCAGCGCCGAACGAAACACCAGCGCCTTCGCCACGATGCTCGGCGAATTCCGCACCGCGCTCAGCGACATCATGTACATCAAGACCGAGCGCTATCTTCACAGCGGCGTCGCCTACGAGCCGCATCTCGAAGCCGACACGCTCAACACCGTCGGCACGATCAAGGACATTGACACCGACCACGCGAAGGCATCATCGAGAAACCAGCAGGTCGTCGAACCGGACAGCGCGGGCATCGCCGCCACCTTGATTCCGACCGCGCAAAAGGACTGGCGCGGATTCATCGGCACTTTGCATCGCAAAGTGAAACCGTGGCGCGATCCGTCCGAGCCGCATCTTCTCACCGACGGCCGCGAGATGCTGCCGTGGTTTCGCGTGATGACGATGACCGATCCGCACTACGTTCGCGGCTACGCCGTCGGCGCATGGTGGCTCAAGCGACGCAATCTCGATGCGGCGATTACGTTCGCGCAGGAGGGAATCACAAACAATCCAACCGCATTCGAAATTTATTACACGCTGGGCGAACTTTTCATGGAGCGCGGACGCAAGGCGAACAACGGCGGCATCACGAATCCCGGCGACGAGGCGCTGAAACATTTTCTTGCCGCCCGCGACGCGTTTCAAAAGGGCGCGGAGCTCGCCATCGCGAAACGCCCGCATGGTTGGGTTGACGATCCGAAGAACCCGTCGGCCGTCTGGAATGCAAATGATGAAACCGATGCCATCGGAACTGTTCATCTGGCGGTGCTGACAGAAAAGAATTTCGGCGATCCGCAGAAAGCCATCGAACTTGCCCGCCGCTACCTCGCGGTCTTCCCGGCGGACGCGCCGCTCAACGACGTCGCGAAGCCGTCCCAATAAATCTCGCGGCATCTTGCGCGCGCCGTATCTGGCGTTTTATGTTGCGGCATGCGCATTGCCATCATTGCCGACATTCACGGGAACCTGCGCGCGCTCGAGGCGGTCACCGCCGACATCGAGGCGCGCGAGGCCGACGTTGTGCTGGTGGCCGGCGACATCGTGAACCGTGGGCCGCTGTCGCGCGAGTGCCTCGAAATCGTTTTGCGGAAGCAGCGCGAATGCGGATGGCGGGTGATCCGCGGGAATCACGAGGATTATGTCCTCACCGAATCGAAGCCGCCGCCGGACCGGCCGGAGTGGATCGCGAAGCTGTGCCAGCACTCGGCATGGACCTGCGAAAAACTTTCCGGCCTTCTCGATTCCGTCGCAGCGCTGCCGCACCAGATTGATTTCGACTCGCCGGAGGGGCAGCACATCTGCTGCGTTCACGCGTCGCAGCACGGGAACCGGGTGGGCATGTTTGAAGGAATGGATGACGACGAGCTTCACGCGCTGATCGTGCCGCCGGATGTGTCGTGGAATTCGCGCGCCAGCGCGGCGTCGTCGCAGCCGCCGGATGTGACGTGCGTGGGGCACACGCATGTGCCGTTCATCCGCCGCGTGAACCAGCGTCTGGTGATCAACTCGGGCGCGGCCGGGATGCCTTTCGATGGGGACGTGCGGTCGGGCTACGGCTGGCTGGAATGGCAGCAGCATCACTGGCACGCGCAGATCGTGCGGCTCGATTATGACCGCGCGGCGGCGGCGCGGGATTATGTCGAGTCGGGATTTCTGGCCGAGGGCGGGCCGATCGCGCGGCTGATTCAAAAGGAATTCGAGCGGGCGCGGCCGATGCTGAGCCGATGGCACCGCGAGTATGAGGCGGCCGTTTCGAACGGGCAGCGCGAGATCGGGGAAACGGTGCGGGAGCTGTTGGCGAAGATCTGAACCCGAAATAAGCGCCCGTGGCATGAAATCTGGCAACAGCTTCGCCGTCTGAAGCTATCTTGACAAGTGTTCTGGTTGTTACCAGATGGCGTCTGGTAACAGCTTCGCCGTCTGGAGTAATTACTGCAAGTGTTCTGGTTGTTACCATATTGCGTCTGGTAGCAACTTCATCGTATGAAGTAATCACTACAAGTGTTCTGGTTGTTACTACATTGTGTCTGGTGACAACTTCGTTGTCTGAAGTGGTCATCAAACTGGCTCTGAAGGTTGATTAATTTGTTCTGAAGGCAGCCAGATTTTATGTGAAGGCAGCCAGATTTTGTGTCAAGGCAACCAGATTTTGTGCGGCGGTAGCTTCAGATGCCGCCCGGCACGCCGGATGGTCCGTTTTGGGCCCATTTTTTCCAATGATTGGAGGTTTTCGGGGCGGAAAGTTCCAATGATTGGAAATTCCGATGCGATGGCGGATCGGCGCGCCTGGCATTGCGCCGGAGGCGTGAGGCGAAGGGGCGGGTCCGGGTTTCTGATCGCTGGTTTCTGACCGCTGTCCTCTGTCCTCTGACCGCTGTCCTCTGCCCTCTGTCCTCCGTCCTCTGATTTTCGAGGGCGAGGAGGAGGACGAGGACGAGATATTTTCAGCCGCGGAAATACAAATAGGCGCCGATGATGAAGGCCATGACGACGAAGGAGGTGACGACGTCCTTGGTGGCCCAGCTTGCGCGGGTGCGGGCTTTGTCTTCGGCGGAGGCGGTGGCGAAGGTCAGGCCTTTGATTTGCGCCTGGTCGGGCGGCGGGGTGGCGTAGCTGACGATGATCATGACGGCGGCGGAAATCAGGGTGATGAGGATGCTGAAGTATTGGAAGTTGATGTTGTTGATGACCCAGAAGAAGGAGCCTTCCGCGTAACCTTTGGCGACCGTGTTTGCGGCATCGGTGTAGCCGAATGCTCCCAGCGTGACCGGCGTGTCAACCAACATGCGGAAGAGGCCGACGATGAAGCCGATGATCATGGCCCAGAGGCAGCCTTTTGCGTTGAGGCGTTTCCAGAATACGCCGAAGAAGAAGACGACGAAAATCGGCGGGGCGAGGTAGCCTTGGATGGATTGGAGGTAGCCGTAGAGGCCGTGCGCGCCTTTGACGACGGGAATCCACAGCATGGCGATGACGACCATGACGCCGGTGGCGATGCGGCCCATGCGCACGATCTGGTGCTGCGAGGATTTCGGTCGGAGCTTTTCGTAGATGTCCACGGTGAAGAGAGTGGAGCATGCGTTGAACACGCCGGCGAGCGAACCCATCAGCGCGGATAGCAGGCCGGCGACGACGAGGCCGCGCAGTCCGGGAGGCAACATGTGTTTGACCATGAGCGGGAATGCGCCCTGCGCCGCGTTGGGGTCGTGGGCGAAGGCTTCGGTGAGGCCGGGGATTTTGTTGCTCTTGACCAGCGCGTAGCAAACCATGCCGGGGATGATGAAGAGATAGACGGGGAAAAGTTTGAGGAAGGCCGCGAAGATGCTGCCGCGACGGGCGACGGTTTCGTTCGGGGCGCCGAGCGCGCGCTGGACGATGTACTGGTCGGTGCACCAATACCACAGGCCAATGACCGGCGCGCAAATCGCCATGCCGAGCCAGGGGAAGCGGTCGTTGAAATACCAGGCGATGCGGCCGGTTTCCTTCACCGGCGCCCACGTGCCTTCCATGCCGGCGGGAATGAGCGGCTTCCAGAGGTTGAACATGTCAGAGCCGCACACCGACCGCATTTCGTGCCAGCCGCCGAGTTTCATGAGGCCGTAGATCGTGAGCGTCGCGGAGCCGACGATGAGCACGCAGACCTGGACGGCGTCGTTGTAGGCGACGGCGCGCATTCCGCCGAGCATCGTGTAGGCACCGGTCATGATGATCACCGCGATCGAGCCGATCCAAAAGCTGTCAATGACGTGGCTGCCGATGGTGATGTGGAGTTCCGGCAGCAGCGTTCCGAACACGACGCCGCCCGCGAAAATTCCGACGGCGATTTTCGAGACGACGAACGTGACGAGCGAGACGATGGAGAGCACATACCGCGAATGCGTGCCGAAGCGGCGCTCGAGAAATTCGGGCATCGTGAACACGAGCGAGCGCGAAT
>CAIVKH010000250.1 GCA_903906425.1 uncultured bacterium | reverse complement strand
CCCCAATTCCCTGTTGGGGAAGTAGTCGTTTAGAGCGTGAACGCCGTAGGTTCGAATACGCCTGCTGTCTTTCAAATATCCGAATCGCGCTCCGTTGCGCAGTTCGAGACAGGTTTCAAAGTCCTCCCGGGCACCTTGTATTTCATCGCGCAGCATCCTGTTCACTCCGCGCTCGTAAAAATTCCACCAGTTACGGTGAATGGCGGTTTGCTCGTCTGGCGTTCCTGTCTGATTCGTCCCGCCGTTCTCCGTGCTGCACCCCCAAATGGCCGCTAATGTCATGAATGCAAACAGGAGGGCGGCTGATCGCAGGACGATTGGTCTGTTGTGTAATGACGCGGTTTTCATGGCGGCCGACATCGACGCAAAACATCGTTTCCAATCTTTTGAAAATAGACAATCGCTAAATTCCAATCATTGGAAAAACAGCATCGTCTGGCAAGGCTCCAATTTTCGCAGTCTGTCCCCAACAGGTGGCATGATCGGTCGACAGGGCGGAAACCGCCGCCTCGCGCGACATGCGGAATGAGAATGACAAAAAAATTGTGCAATGATGGGCGATCGGGCAGAATTATTTCAGGAGTTGCCACATGAAAAGTCTTTTTGACACTCGGATCGTTTTGTGGGCGATGACAAGCATCGCAGCTTGTTGTTCGATTCTGGTGCGGGCCGAGGAGTTCCAAATCCAGACGCCGGGCGGCCCCATCACCATTGAGGTCACGCACGTTGGACCTTCCGGCGACCTGATATCGCCGCCCGCTCCGGCTCCGCTCACCTTGCGACCACCCTCCATTTTTTCAGCGCCACTGCCAACAGGCTCCGGTGCGCGATCTCTCGGAATGGCTGGCGCATTCACCGCACTCGCTGACGATGCGACGGCCGCATCGTGGAATCCGGCTGGTCTCGTTCAACTGGAACGACCGGAAGCGTCTGTGGTCTATCGGTATTCAAGCCAGACCGCCGATCACCATTCCGACAGCGGGGATTTCCGCGTTGGCAGCGACCAGACTGACGATAACGGTTTGAACTATTTTAGCTTTGCATATCCGTTCCTCATCAAGCCCATTGGTCGCTATGCTGTCGTTTCGCTGAACCATCAGGAAGCCTACGATTTCGGCCAGCACTTCCATGCCGACCTGAGCCAGATGCGTAACGACGCGGCCGCGCAAGACGCGAGCCAGACATTCAAAGGCACGGAGGTTCAATCCATTCAGGACGGAATCTTTGATGTCACCGTGACAAGCCATCTCGCGACAAAAGCTGATAGCAGCTACAATCAGGTATTGGACTCCGGGCTCCTCTCGAAACTCGACTTTGATCAGGAGGGCGTCATCTCCGCGCTCTCGCCGGCCTTCGCAATCGAAATCACTCCGAAACTCTCCGTCGGCGCGGCCTTCAACTGGTACCAGAACGATCCTCTGGCGGGAGACGCCATCCATTCGCACACGGTGGCGCACTATACGGGCCAGTCCACAGGCAACTCGGCACTCACAACAGTCCGGACCACGGCTGGCTACTACGAATATTCTGGCACAACCACCATTCCGCCCGGTGCCATTCCATTCCCACAAACCATACCAATCAGCGACCACGGATTGATCGCCCCGTTTTCCGATGCATCGTCCTCCGCTCAACAGACAACCTTGCTGCAAGACGGCGTTTATGACGAGCGCAACGACTACACAGACCTCGAAGGGTACAACGCCACACTCGGCGCATTATGGACTCTAAATCACCTGGTCTCCGTTGGTGCATCCGTGGATCTTCCGTGGACAGCCGATGCGCGCCAGACCAAAACAGTCCGCAACACCGTCACCACCTACGATGCCTCCCACACAAAAGTCCTTGATGTTTCCGACACTGAAAGCACGGTAGCCAACGATGTGGAATTCTTTTTTCCCCTCTTCTGGAACGCCGGCATCGTGCTCCGCTGGACGCCCCAGTTCTACACCACCTTCGACGTCGGCCAGACCCTCTGGTCCGACTTCGCTTTCCAGGCCGACGGTGGCGAGAAATTGAATCCGCTGAACGGGCAACCTGTCAGCCAGTCTCGCCTGAACGACACATGGGCCTATCGCGGCGGCGCGGAATATCTCATCCAACGCGAACAAACTGAAATCCCTCTACGCATAGGGTTGGCTCGCGAAGAACGGCCCGCCCTCGACCATCCCGACGTTTTTTACACTGCCACCTGTGGCACAGGTATCGGTTTCGGCAAGGCAGACGCACGCACCGTTCTCGACATCGCCTATGGCTACACGTGGGCTGGTGACGTCCGTGGTATCGTCCCTGATCAACCCGGCCTCGCTTCCGACATCCACGAACACCAGATTTATGTTTCGGTTATCCAGCACTTTTGATAAAAGATGCTGGTTTGTCGTATCTGATGGGGATGGGAAATGAACAGGGGTGGGGAAAACGTGATTTTTGCGCGGATAGGGATTCAATCTCGCACCATACCGTTTGCAAGAATCTCCAGATGGCTACTGGCAATGCGCCGTCATAGTTCTTGCATGCAGACCGTGTGTTCCATGGTTTCCTTGCTGCCTCGAATCTGGAGTTTGCAACGTGGAAGCTTCAGCTTCATTCGCCGAATTGCGCCTTCCGTGGCATCAATCTTCCTTTCACTCTCACCTGTCGTTTCGTGCGCCGCCGATAATCCATCCCCTTCCGTGGACCAACTGAAAGCCCTCGCCGAACAGCAGGAGCGACACGGCCAGAAACGCGATGCCGCCCAGACCTATGAACAGATCATCGCCATTGATCCAACCACTCGTGCCGTACTTGCCCCGCGTCTCGTCGAACTCTGCCTCGACACCCGTCAGGCCCGGCCCGCAATGGCGTGGGCAAAACAGGTCATGACCAATACGCCAAGTCCCAATGCCTATCTCGCCAACGTCTATGCCAGGCTCAACATGACCACCGAAGCCAAAGGCATCCTCGAACTCGAAATTCAGAAAGCCCAATCGCCCGAACGCGCCTGGCCCCTGCGCCTCCAACTCGCCGACCTGCTTTTCAAGTCCGGAGACACCAACACCGCTCGCAAGATCCTCCGCGAAGGCGCCGCGGTACTTCCCGAAGGCCCCCTCAAGAAAGCCGCCGAGAAACAAAGTGAAACGGACATCCTTTCCGCACCCGCAACCCAATCCCCCATTCCCCGATCGCCCCAATCTTCCTCCCCTCGTGTGAATTCGCTGGATTCGCAGCTTCCAGATATTGGAAGACTCGCAGCCACACACTTCCAATCATTGGAACTCACATGAAAAGTCAAATCCTCGACCCACCTGTGCCGACGTCACAATATTTTGTCCGAGAAAGGAGCCGCGCGAGAAAACAGCAGAGCATGACAAAGGCTTTCCTTGGTCTAGTTATGTTCTTTTGTCTTGTTTCGGCGGCCATGTCGACGGAACGATTTGTCTGGATCAATAGCCCTACGCCCACAGTGCCGTACACGAACTGGCAGACCGCAGCGCACACCATTCAAGTTGCGGTGAATACGGCCCTCGCGGGCGACGTGATTTGGGTGACCAACGGAGTGTATGCCTCAGGGACGCAGACAAGACCGAATGGAACTCTGGCGAACCGGCTGGTTATCACGAAAGTAGTAACTGTCAAAAGCGTTAATGGCCCAGACTTCACAATCATCAAGGGCCAAGGGCCGATGGGGCCAAGTGCCATACGCTGTGTTTACATATCTGAAGGAATCCTGGATGGATTCACCCTTGCCAACGGTTGTACAGACATAACCCCTCTCGATGGCGAATGGTCCGGCGGAGGGGTATTCGCCGAAGGCGGCAAGTTGATTAACTGTATACTGACCGGCAACTCTGCCAATTTCTTCGGTGGTGGGTCGTACAACGGGACGTTGAACAATTGCATGCTGACCGGCAATTCGGCTGGCTACAATGGCGGAGGGGCATATCGCGGGACGCTTAACAACTGCACGCTGTCCGGCAACTCGGCCTCCGTTTCTGGCGGCGGGTCGTGCTATGGCACACAGAACAACAGCATTGTCTATTTCAACATGGCCCCCTTTGGTCCGAATTGGGCAGGTTCATCGTTCAACTGCAGTTGTACGACACCGCTGCCGCCCGGAACCGGAAACATCGCAAACGATCCCATGCTGGCCAGCGCCTCACATGTCAGTGTGAACTCGCCCTGCATAGGGGCAGGCAGTGTTGACTACGCGAGTGGCACGGACATTGACGGTGAGATCTGGGCCAGTCCGCCGTCAATGGGCTGCGATGAAGTTCATATTGGCTCAATCACTGGAGCGTTGGGAGTGGCCATTGCAGAATCCTATATAAACGTGACACCGGGTTTTATTGTAGACTTCACGGCATTCATCACAGGCCGCGTCACACAGAGCTTCTGGAATTTCGGGGACGGTACAGTGATGAGCAACCGCCCCTACGCCAGCCACATGTTTGTGACTACAGGACTATACTCCATTGTGCTAACGGCAATGAACGAGACTTATTCGGGCGGGGTGAGTGCAATAATGCGCGTTTCCGTTGTTACCCGCCCCGTACATTATGTTAAGGCATCGAATTCAACACCTGCGGCACCCTATGCAACATGGGTGACAGCCGCCACAAACATCCAGAACGCGATTGACGCGGCATCTGTGCCTGGTGCATTGGTACTGGTCAGCAACGGCGTCTATACCACGGGCGCGCGGGCTGTCTTCCGCTCAATGTCGAATCGAGTGGCAATAACCAAGCCCGTCACTGTCAGCAGCGTAAACGGGCCGGCAGTCACCACCATTGCCGGGTCAGCGGACCCGGTTTCAACCAATGGGAGTGCCGCTGTCCGCTGTGTGTATCTCGGCACAAACGCCTACCTCTCCGGTTTCACGCTCTCCAACGGACATACACAAACTAACGGCAACGGCATTGAAGAGCAAGCCGGCGGCGGCGTATGGTGTGTGCTATCCGCCGTTGTGAGCAACTGTGTGCTGATCGGAAATACAGCGAATTGGGGCGGCGGTGGCTCGTACTACGGCACGTTGCTGAATTGTATTCTGTCCGGCAATTCGGCCCCTTTGGGCGGCGGCTCGACTGCAAGTACTCTGGACAATTGCGCGTTGCTTGGCAACTCAGCCACTAACTCGGGCGGTGCCTCGTACTCTGGCATGCTGAATAACTGCACGTTGTCGGGTAATTCGGCATACAATGGTGGCGGGTCGGCTGGAGCCACGCTTAACAACTGCTCGCTATCGAGTAACTCGGCAACGAACTTCGGCGGCGGTTCCTACTACGACCGGCTGAATAACTGTATTGTCTATTTCAATACCGCCCCCACCGGTATGAATTACTACGGTTCGACATTGAGCTACTGCTGCACCGTGCCGATGCCAACCAATGGCACTGACAACATGACGAACGACCCGCAGTTTGTAAATGCCGCAACATCCAATTTGGATCTATGTTCCACGTCACCGTGCATTGATGCCGGCCAGAACCAGTCATGGATGACTATTGCTTCCGATCTGCACGGCGGGCCACGCATAATGCATGGGCGCGT
>CAIVKH010000249.1 GCA_903906425.1 uncultured bacterium | reverse complement strand
CGCCTGCGACATCACCTACGGCACGAACTCGGAATTTGGCTTCGATTATTTGCGCGACATGGGCATGGCCTATTCGCCCGAGCAGCAGGTGCAGCGCGGCTACTACTTCGCGATCGTTGACGAAATTGACTCGATCCTCATCGACGAGGCGCGCACGCCGCTGATCATTTCCGGGCCGGCGCAATATTCCGCGTCGGAAATGTTCGTGACGCTGCGTCCGTCCGTCGAGCGGCTCGTCCGCCGCCAGCGCGAATTGTGCAACGAGAAAATCGCGAAGGCGAAGTCGCTGCTCGAAAAATCCCAAAAGGAAAAAGACGGCGATGCCGAAGACGAGGCGATGCGACTGCTCTACCAGGTTCATCAGGGCATGCCGAAGCACAACCAGCTCCAGAAGCTTCTGGAGGACCCGCCCACGCGCAAGCTGCTGGAAAAAGTAAATAACATGATGTTGACCGACATGCACAAGGAGGAGGGCCGCGAACTCCGCGAGGACATGTATTTCGTGATTGATGAAAAAGGCAACGACACGAGCCTGTCGGATCGCGGCTGCGAAGCGCTCAGCCCCGGCGATCCGGATGCGTATGTGATGCCCGATCTCGTTTCATCGCTGTCCGAACTCGATGGCGATACGGTGATGACCGAGCAGCAGAAATTCGAAAAGCGGCAGTCCCTGCAAAATGCGTTTGCCGACAAGAGCGAGCGGATTCACGCCGTGGACCAGCTCATTCGCGCGCACTGCAATTACGAGCGCGACGTGCAATATGTCGTGCAGGAAAATCAGGTCATCATCGTGGACGAATTCACCGGCCGCCTCATGCCGGGCCGCCGATGGAGCGATGGTCTACATCAGGCCGTCGAGGCGAAAGAGGGCGTGAAGGTCGAACGCGAAACGCAGACGCTCGCGACAATCACGATCCAGAATTATTTCCGCATGTACGAAAAACTCGCGGGCATGACCGGCACCGCCGAGACCGAGGCCGATGAATTCCACTCGATCTACAAGCTCGACGTGCAGGTGATCCCGACCAACCGGCCCGTCCGGCGCGTGGATAACAACGACCTGATCTACAAAACCAAGCGCGAAAAATACAACGCGGTCATCAAGGAAATCACCGAGTGTTACCAGCACGGCCAGCCCGTTCTCGTCGGCACGATCTCTGTCGAAGATTCCGAATTGCTGAGCCGCATGCTGCGCCGGCAAAACGTCCCGCACAGCGTGCTCAACGCGAAAAACCACCAGCGCGAAGCCGATATCGTCGCGAACGCCGGCCAGAAGGGCGCGGTCATGATTGCCACCAACATGGCAGGCCGCGGCACCGACATCAAACTCGGCGAGGGCGTGGTCTGGTTGGATCGAAACATCGTCCTGTCGCAGTTGAAACTCGACGACAAATACAACGGCAAGCCGCTTCGTACTGCGTTGCTCGAAAAACCGTGCGGCCTGCACGTCATCGGCACCGCGCGCCACGAATCGCGCCGCATCGACCGCCAGCTCCGCGGACGTTCCGCGCGCCAGGGTGATCCGGGTTCGTCGCGCTTTTATGTTTCGCTCGAAGACGATCTCATGCGCCTCTTCGGCTCCGACCGCATCGCCAGCATCATGGAAAAACTCGGCATCGAGGAAGGCGAGGTGCTTGAACATCCCTGGCTGAACAAGTCCATCGAGCGCGCCCAGCGCAAGGTCGAGGAACACAACTTCTCGATCCGCAAACGTACGCTCGAATACGACGACGTGATGAACAAGCAGCGCGAAATCATCTACGGTTTGCGCAGCAGCATCGTCTCCTCCCCCGAAGTCCGCCCGAAGCTTCTCGAAATCGTCGAGGAAATCGTCGAATCGCGAGTCGCGGACATGGTTGATGAAAAAGACGAGGACACAGCCGTCAAAGGTTTCCTCGACTGGGTCCACACCACATTCCCGATCGAACTCAAACGCGAGGAATTCGGCGCTGCGCCACTCGACGAAGAAAAAATTTCCGACCTCGTCGCGGGCCGCGTGAAGCAGGCTTACGAATTGAAAGTCTCCGTCGAAGATCCCGAGGGATTGAAGATGATGGAGCGCGTGCTCTCGTTGCAGGCCATCGACACGAACTGGCAGGAATATCTCCGCGCCATCGACGCGCTGCGGCAGGGCGTCGGCCTGCGTGCCTACGGCCAGCGCGATCCGCTCGTCGAATACAAAAAGGAAGCCTACACGATGTTCGCGGACCTGATGGACAAGGTCAAAGTCGAAATCGTTTCGCGCATGTTCCGCTCGGCAACTTCGTACAACGCCTTCCAGCGATTCATGTCCTCGCTCCCACGCGTGCAGACGCAGCACGAGGCCGTCGCCGCCATTGGCGACGCGATTCCCGCTCAGGGAGCGCCGCCTCCGCAACAGCACCGCTCGAAGCCGGCTCCACCGCCCGAACTGACGCAGGAAGAAAAGGCCCGTGCCGGAATTGAAGCAGCAATGCAGGCCGCGCTGAAACCGGCGGCCGCCGCGACGCCGAAAAGCTATGAAGGCACCGGGCGCAATGATCCATGCCCGTGCGGCAGCGGCAAGAAATTCAAAAAGTGTCACGGCGTGAATGCCTGACGGGACGAACAACGCTCAAGGCCCAACGTTCAACGCGAAACGTTCAACGTGGGAATATCTTCGTCGCGGCGCACCGTGGTTCGCTGCGATCGCCAGCGGGATTCTGCTCGCGATTTCATTTCCGCCGGTCGAGGCAGGCGATGCCGTCTGGGTTTCTCTCGTGCCGCTCATCATCGCGCTTCGCTTTGCGCCGCCCAAACTCGGGCTTCGACTCGGTTTTTGCGCGGGTGCGGTTTGGTGGCTCGGCGCGGTCTTCTGGCTTCACCACGTCACCTATGTCGGCTGGTTTCTGCTCGCGCTTTATTGCGCGCTCTACACCGGCCTCTTCGGCTGGCTCGTCGCAAAATGGTTTCAGCGATTCGGCGTTTCGTTTCTCGCGAATCTCGGTCTGATGATTTTCGCGCCGCTGTTCTGGGCCGGCAGCGAATTTGTCCGTTACACATTTGCGTCGGGTTTTCCATGGAACGCGCTCGGCGTCGCGCTGTATCGAAATGTCGTGCTCATCCAGCTCGCGTCATTCGGCGGCGCGTTTCTGGTTTCCGCGGTCATCGTTGCGATGAACGTCGCGCTGGCGACAGGGATGCTCGGATATTTTGCGCGGAGAAAACTGAAGGGAATGCCGATGGTGCTCGGCTGGATTCAGCGCGCGCCGGAGCTGCTCGTCGGCCTGCTCGTGCTTTCGCTCAGCTACACGGCTGGCGCCCAAATTCTTCGAACTGTGCCCGAAGGCGAGCGCACCATCCGCGTCGCGCTGATCCAGCCCGCGATTCCGCAGGACGAAAAATGGGACCAGGAGAAAATGGATTTCATTTATTCGCGCCTGACCAACCTGACCCAAACCGTGATGCACCTCGGCAAACTCGACCTCATTGTCTGGCCCGAAACCGCGCTGCCCGACGACCTGCGCTACAGCGAGCCGAGCTACAATGTCGTCCGCGATCTCGCGACGAATGGAACGCCGATGCTCGTCGGCACGATGGACGTGATTTTCCCCGACAACGGCGAAAACATTTATCTGAACAGTTCGATGCTGGTCGATTCGTCCGCCCGCCTCGTCGCGCAGTACGACAAACGTCACCTCGTCCCGTTCGGCGAATACGTTCCGTTCCGCCACCTGCTGCCGTTCATGAAGGCGATGACGCCGATCCAGGCCAGCTTTTCGGCCGGAATCACGAGCACAGTTTTTCGTCTCGAAAATGCGCGCGCCGCGTTCTCCGCGCTGATCTGCTTCGAGGATGCGATCTCCCAGCTCGCGCGCGAATCCGTCCGCAACGGCGCGCGGCTGCTGATCAACCAGACCAACGACGCCTGGTTCGACCCGTCCGCCGGATCGCGGCAGCACATGGCGCAATGCGTTTTTCGCTGCGTGGAAAATCACGTGCCCGCGCTGCGCAGCGCGAACACCGGCGTAAGCTGCCTGATTGATGCGCGCGGCCGGATTCTCCCGTCGCTCGCCGACGCCGTCTCCACGCGGTTTTGCGCGGCGTTTTACACGCACATCGTCACGCTCGCGCCCGACGATCTTCCGCTCACTTTTTACACGCGCCACGGCGATGTCTTCGCCGTCGCCGCGATGATCGTCACGCTCCTCGCCATCCTCCTCGCAAAAATCCGCAAGCCCGCCGCCGTGTGAAAAACGCGGCCGCCCGTTCTTCCAATGATTGGAAGTTTGCGAAGCGGACGGTTCCAATGATTGGAAACCGGCTGTGCGGAATTACGCCACCTTCGGCTCGGGCGAAGATTCGACGAGGCGGATCGTGCGCGGCTTGGTGACTTCGCGCAAAAGATTGTCGGATTTTTCGAGATGCGATTTGAGCGTCGCGAGCGTGTTCTTGAAATCTTCGGTCGTGGTGACGGACTTGATCGTGTTGTCCACCGTTTCCTGAATGTGAAGAACTTTGTCGATCGCCTTGCCGACTTCCGAGATCTTTTCAAGCTGGGCGGCGATTGACTGGCTGGCCTGCGTGACCTGCTGCGAATGCGCCAGCAATGCGCCCTGCCATTTTTCGGCCGAGCCGGAAAGACTTGCCTGCAATTGCTGCGTCGCCGCGTCCAGCGCCTTCTTTGCGGCATCAAGACTGGTCGCGACCTCCTTCTGGTTTGCGATCTGTTTGTCGGCCAGCGCCTGCTGTTCCTCGAAGTATTTCTTTTGAGCCGTCTCGATGCCGGCGATGGTTTCCTTGTTGCCGGCGGCCCATTTCGTGGCGAGCGCCTCGTTGATTTCGGATTGTCTTTTCTGCGCAGCTTCCAGGGTGGCGGCGGCTTCTTTTTGCTGAGCCTGCTGGGCGTCGAGAAATTTTTTATATGCGGCATCAGCCGAGGCGACGGCATCTTTCTGGCCCGTCGCCCATTTCGCCGCCACCACATCGTTGATTTCGAGCTGCTTCTTTTGGGCCGCCTCGACGGCCGCGGCGGATTCCTTCTGCAGCGTGGTAATCTTCGTGGCCAGCGCTTCCTGAACATCGAGCAGCCGCTTGTGGAGCGCGTCCAGCGTCGCTGCCGAATTCTTCATCGAAACTTCGACCGCGCCGGTGACGGACGTCGCGAGCTGGTCGGGCTGCGGAATGTAATTCTTGAACGCCTTCTCGATGGCGCCGCCCAGCGACTGCGCGAGATCATCCGCCGTGATCTTCAAGCCTTCGATCTGGCCGGGCAGCTTGTCAATGAGACTGCGCTCGATGAATCCATCAATCTGCGAGAGCACCAGAAAATAAAGGAACGCCGTCGCGCCGGCAAACCCGAGGCCCAGCGCAGCGTAGCTTTTCAGCACCGGATACATCAGCCCGCCGGCCAGCAGCAGCACGCTGAAATACATCGCCGCACGGATGCGGCCGGCGACGCGCGTCGATTGTGCGGTGGCCAGATCAACAATATCAATGTGCGTCGAGCCGCGGCTCCAGGCCTCCAGCAGGCTGCGCAAGCGTACGCAAACGATGGTCCTGTCCTTGAGCAAATCGGCCGAGGCCAGCACCGCCGCGCGGTCGCCCCAGTTGGCGTCAACGGGCAGCAATTGGGGTTTGATCGCGATCAACTGGCGGATAAAATCAACCCATTGCAGAAGCATGAAGACCCACGCAAAAGCCACGGCAACTGTCATCACCATTGTCAGATCGACATTCGGAAGGTTCATAGCTGATCTCCGTTGATAAAAAGCGCCAAAGTTCGTGCAAACTAATCAAAACGTGATCTCAATGTCAAAGCGACTCGCCACTATTCTGTTGCTTCTTGCCGCCGTCATCGCCGCGATTTCCATCGCGCGAAAACGCTGCGACGCCACGCCGCCGCTATGCGAAATTCCCGCCGGCATCGCGCGACTGGGCAGCCGCGAGCCCGGCGCGCTGCCGCCGCACGAAACAAATTTTCTGGCATTCCGCATCGGCGAACGCGAAATCACCTGCGGCGAATTCGCAAAGTTCCGCAACGAAGAGCCGTGGAGATCCGCGCCGCCCTGCCGGCCCGCTGCGCACGTTTCGCCCGATGACGCGCTCGCCTATTGCGGCTGGCTCGGCAGAAAGATCCGCGCCCGCGTGCGGCTACCGACCGAGGACGAATGGGAATTTGCCGCGCGCGGCGGCATCCGCGGCGCGCCATTCCCGTGGGGATGGGACGCTCCCGACGGCCGTGCAAATTTCGGCGGACGTTCCGCAAAATCCGTCGGATCATTTCGTGCAAATCCATTCGGCCTTTTCGACGTTGCCGGCAACGTCGCCGAATGGTGCCAGCCCGCCTCGCCAACCGCCGCGACGGTGATCGCGCGCGGCGGCAGCTTCGCCGACCGCGATCCCGGCCGCATCAACGTTTTCAGCCGCGCCGAATTCTCGCGCACCTATCGCGATGCCGATGTCGGCTTCCGCATCCTCGTCGAAAAGTAATTGCGGGCCGCGGCGCTTCCGCCATTATCGCGGCAAATGAGCCTGACGTTGAAAGATGTTCAAGTGGCCGCGGACCGGCTGCGCGGAAATATTCTGATGACGCCCTGCACCTATGCGCGGACGCTGTCGCAGATCACCGGCGCGGAAGTTTTTCTGAAGTTCGAAAATTTGCAGTTTACTGCGTCGTTCAAGGAGCGCGGCGCGCTGAATAAATTGCTTTCGCTTTCGACCGCCGAGCGGCGGCGCGGCGTCATCGCGATGAGCGCGGGCAATCATGCGCAGGGCGTGGCCTATCACGCGAAGCGGCTCGGCATTCCCGCGGTCATCGTGATGCCGCGGCACACGCCGAACGTGAAGGTCGAGCACACGCGGGCGCACGGCGCGGAGGTGATTTTGTTCGGCGACGCTTTCGATGACGCAAAGTCGCACACTAAAAAACTCGCGGGGAAGAGGAAGCTCACGCTGGTTCATCCGTACGATGATGAACTCGTGATGGCCGGGCAGGGAACGATTGCGCTCGAAATGATCGAACAGCAGCCGGCGCTCGAAACGCTGATCGTGCCCATCGGCGGCGGCGGGCTGATTTCAGGAATAGCCGTCGCGGCCAAAGGCGTGAAGCCGAATATCGAAATTGCCGGCGTGCAGTCGGAGCGGTTTCCGGCGATGCGGCAGTTGATTCAGCGCAAGCCGGTCGAGTGCGCGCGGTACACGGTGGCGGAAGGTATCGCCGTGAAAAATCCCGGCAAGCTCACGCGCCGCATCGTCGAAAAACTCGTCAGCGACATATTGCTCGTCGGCGAAGGCGAACTCGAAGACGCGATTTTGCTTTTGCTTCAGGTCGAAAAAACCGTCGTCGAAGGCGCGGGCGCGGCGGGCCTCGCGGCGCTGCTAAAAAATAAATCGCGATTCCGGAAGAAGAAAGTCGGGCTGCTGCTCAGCGGCGGAAATATTGATTTGATGATCTTGTCGTCCATCATCCAGCGAGGCCTCGCGCGCAACGGGCAGCTCGTGCGGCTGCGCGTCGAAACGCGCGACGTGCCCGGCGAGCTTGCGCGCGTGTCGGCGATACTCGGGCAGACCGGCGGCAACATCGTCGAGGTTCATCACCAGCGCGCGTTCAGCACGCGTCCGCTGCAAACGGCGATGGTGGATTTCATCCTGCAAACGCGCGGACTCGATCATCTCGATGAAATCGTGACGGCGCTGAAGTCCGCCAGCTATCACGTTTCCCTTCCGGACCGCGACACGGCACCGCGTCGATAATTTCCAATGATTGGAAAAGACGGCCGCGCAAAGTTCCAATGATTGGAAATTTCTACCGCGTTTGCCGGGCCGGGGCCTCGTCAGCCGATGGCCACGGACCCGGTTTCGCCGGTGCGGACGCGGATGACTTCGTTCAGGTCGAGGACGAAGATTTTTCCGTCGCCGACGTTGCTGCTGCGGGCGGTGGTCATGATCGCGTCCACGGTGGGCTTCACGAATTCTTCGTTGACGGCGATTTCGAGTTTCACTTTTTTGAGGAGGCTGCCGGCTTCCTTGTGGCTGCGGTAAATGGCGGAGATGCCCTTCTGGCGGCCGCGGCCCATGACCATGCTGACGGTGACGAGATGGATTTCCTTCTCCTGCAGTTTCTGCATGACGAGGTCAAGGCGGTCGGGCTGGATGATGGCGATGATGTATTTCATGGATTGCCTCAATCAATGATGGTGTAGCCTGCCTCACGATGCTGCGTGAGGTCGAGTCCGATTCGTTCGTCGTGGTCGCTGACGCGCAGGCCGGTGATTTTGTCCACGACCCAGAAGATCGCGAGGGAGACGACGAAGGCATAAACCATGCAGATGCCGACGGCCTTGATCTGAATCCAAAGCTGGATGGGGTTGCCGTAGATCAGGCCGTCAACGCCGTTGGGATTTGCGGTTTTCGTGGCCCAGATGCCGGTGGCGATGGTGCCCCAGATTCCGCCGATGCCGTGGACGCCGAAAGCGTCGAGCGAGTCGTCGTAGGTGTATTTCGCCTTGAACGCGGTAACGGAAATCCAGCAGACGAGGCCGGCGATGGCGCTGATCCACAGCGCGCCGTTGAGGCCGACGAAGCCCGCGCCGGGCGTCACGGCGGCGAGTCCGGCGACGCAGCCGGTGATCATGCCAAGCGTGGTCGGCTTGCCGAAGCGGACCCAGTCAAGAAGGCACCAGACCAGCCCGGCCATCGCGCCGGCGGTGTGCGTGTTGACGAACGCGGTGATCGCGAGGCCGTCGGCCGCGAGTGCGCTGCCGGCGTTGAAGCCGTACCAGCCGAACCACAGCATCGCCGCGCCGAGCACGGCGATCGGAAGGTTGTGCGGCGGCGAAATTCCTTCGGGGAATCCCTGCCGTTTGCGCATCACGATGACGGCGGCGAGCGCGGAAATTCCGGCGCTGACGTGAACGACGATGCCGCCGGCGAAATCCACCGCACCCATGCCGCCCTGCGTGCCGAGGAATCCGCCCTGGCCCCACATCCAGTGGCAGATCGGATTGTAAACGAGCGTCGCCCACACGACGGCGAAGATGCAGTACGATGAAAATTTCATGCGCTCCGCGAACGCGCCGATGATGAGGCCGGGCGTGATGACCGCGAACATCATCTGGAACATGGCGAACTCGACGTGCGGAATTTTCGGCGCGTAGGCCGACGGCGCGAGGCCGACATCGTGGAAGCCCATCCAGTCAAGCCGGCCGATGAAGTGGCCGAGGTCCGGGCCGAAGCTCAGGCTGTAGCCGAAGAAAATCCACTGGAGGCTGATGAGGCACAGCGCCATGAAGCACTGCATCAAAATCGAAAGGACGTTCTTCCGGCGCACAAGTCCGCCGTAGAAGAATGCAAGTCCCGGCGTCATGAACATGACCAGCCCGGTACAAAGCAGCAT
>CAIVKH010000248.1 GCA_903906425.1 uncultured bacterium | reverse complement strand
GCCAGCCAGTCGCTTTACGGCTCGAAGACTCGCCAAAAAGTCAGCGGGGGTGTTGGGAAATCCCAATGCCCCATCAACCCATGGCCCCATTCTTCATCAGGGTCGCGTGACGCGCAGGCGGAGGAAGCGGTTGGTCGCCGTGGCGTCGGTGTCCCAGACGATGTCGGTGGCCGGGTCGGTGCTGGTGTCTTCGCTGACGTTGGTCGCGCTGCCCCAGCTGCCGTGGTCGTTGGTCGCGATGCCGACCCACGGGGCGTCGTTGGTCGTGGTGTAGGCGCCTTCGACGTAGAGGATCAGGTCGGTGGTGTTGGTGTTGTGGCTGAACTTGAGCGCGAAGAGGCCGTTGGTCTGCGTGGAGTTCATCTGCGCGCGGCCGTCGGAGTTCGTCGGGCTGGAGCCGGTGGCGTATTTGAGCAGGTTGGGGTAGCCATCGCCGAGGGCGCTGTCGTTATAGTTGGTCAGGGGACCGCTGATGCCGGCGGCCCAAGCGTCGTAGCCGGTGGCGGTCGGGGCGCTGGTGACGGAGAGCACGACGGCATTGGGCTGATAATCAACCTTCCAGCCGAGCGTGGCGGGCGTAAGTTCGGGCAGTCTTGTGGAGGCGAAGAACGTCGTCATGGCGTTGCTGGAGGTGAGGACCGTGTAGCTGTCGCCGACGACCGGGGTGTAGCCGGTGTTGGTGACGACCAGCGCGCTGGCCAGCGTGGCGGTGCCGCCGACGGCGAGGCGCGAGTTGGCGTTCGAGCCGGCGATGTTGATGTACAGGCCGCAGTTGGCTGCCATGCCGATCTGGCCGTAGTCGCCCTTGATGGTCAGCGTGCCGGTGCCGCCGGGAACGACGGGGCCATCGCTTTGGACCCAGCCGGTGATGACGCCCGTGCCGCCCAGGGTGGAGCCGTTGAATTGGTTGATCTGGCTGGTGGCGAGGGGGCCGTTGACGATGAGTGCGCCGTTGTTGATCGCCGTGATGCCCGAATAGGTGCAGGCACCGTTGAGCGTCTGCGTGCCGGTGCCGCCCTTCGTGAATGAAACCTGGCCGGGCCCATCGGCGATGACGCCGGAGAAGGTCGCGTCTGAATTGTCGTTGCCGGTCGTGAGCGTGACGGTGGCGGCGGAATTGTTGGTCACGAGGCCGCCAGCCCCGGCGATGTCGGAGAGCGAGCCGACGCCCTGGCTGACGCCGCCCAGGTCAAGCGTCGCGCCGGCTGCGACGCGCAGGGCGGAGTTGACAGGCAGATAGTTTGTCGCGCCGGGCGCGAACGTGCCGGAAATTGCCCACTTGGTCGTGAGGTAATTCTCCACGGCCTGACGCTCGCTCGTGTTCAGGGCGCGCGGGTAGATCAGAATTTCGGCGAGGTCGCCCTGGAAATTATTGCCCGCGTAGCCAGCACCGACAACGCCGGGGCCGACGCCTGTGTTGAAGGGGTTTTTGTCTGTGCTGGAAATCACATTCGTGCCGCCTTCCCAGAGCGAGTGGCCGCTGGCGAGGTCAAGAATGGCGTCCCAGAGCCGGAAGATCTGGTTTGTGTACGCGGGGATGTTGTTGGTCGTCGTGATGTCGTTGCTGTATTGCGCGAGCGTGAAATTCGTGCTGGCGCGATAGCCGAAGTGCAGCGACTGGTTCAGCACACCGCCACCTGCCGTGCCGAGGAAAAACAGGTTGCCGTTGTTCGTGCGGCCTTCGACGGCGAAGATGCTGTAGGGGCTACCGGCGAGGAAATAGAAGTTCGCGTTCATTTGCTGCGCGCCGCTGAAGCGCATGACGGTCTTGTTGACCAGGCTGTTGGTCACGAACGCCGGCTTGCTCGCCTGCGTCGTCTGCACGGCGGTGCGGTTGTTGCCGCTCCTGTCAACCCACTGGCCGGCGATGCCGTTCGTGTCGCGGACGGCGGTGGAAATATCCGATGCGTCGTACCAGACCGCGGGTCCGGAAACCGGCAACGCGGGCGTGAGCTTCATCGTGCCCTGCGAAATCACGGTCGCGCCGTTGTAGGTGCTGGATCCCGAAACGAGCATCGTGCCGAGGCCCGTCTTGACGAGCGTGCTGTTGGTGCCGGGGGCGTCTTCAAACGCGCCGCTGGTCGTGAGCGTGGCTCCGTTGGTCACGTCGAATGTCACGCTGCCATTGTTGCCGAGTTTCGTGCGCGGCGCGGTGATGAATGAACTGACCGCGATCGAAAGATTCGTGTCGAGCAGCCAGTTGCCGTTGACGGCATCCGGGGTTCCGCCGCCGATCGTTCCGCCAGAAATCGAGATGGCGCCCGAGATTCGCGATGAGCCGCCGTTCAACGTGGTGATCATGCCGCCGCTGGCTACGGTGACGGGCTTGGAATTGGTTCCGGCAAGCGCGGTGCTGTTGTCGAACTGGACCGTGCCTGAACCGTTGATCAGAAGGCCCTGGCTGCTGCCGAGCGTACCGTTGAGCGGATCGGTTCCGGCGAGTTCAAGCATTCCGGCGCTGACGATGGCCTGGCCGTTGAACGATTCGTTGCCCGCAAGTTTCAGCAGTCCGTCGCCGGTCTTCAGCATCGTGTTTGCGCCGCTGACCATCCCTGTCAAGATGAGGCCGGTGGCCTGATATGTGGTCAGTATGTTTGTCGCACCGGCAAGAGCCACAGAGCTTCCCACGATGTTCGTGTTGCACCCGTTGATCGGTGTTCCCATCGTTCCGCCATTGACCGTGATCGGCCGGGTGACAGGACCGGTCAGGGAATAGAACTGCAACAGTCCCGCCGGGCCGACGGTGATGGATGTTGATCCGGATATGTTGGAAACCGAAGCTCCGCCTTCGATATCAAGCGTGCCCTGATTGACGAGGATGTTTCCGTCCGTGACGTTCGGACCCACCAGCCCGATGTAGTTCGTGTTGGTTTTCGTGAGCGTATATCCGGCGAGATCGAGCAGCGTTCCCGTACCGCGGATGTCCCAGCGTCCCGTGCCGCCGAAGGTGGCATCGCCCGTGAGTTTGACTTTTTGCAGCGCGTTGATCTGGCCCGCCCCGCCAGTGTTGATGATCGCGCCATTGGTGTTGACGCCCGCGCCCTGCACGAGGACCTGCACCGCGCCGAGATTCTGGTCGTTCACGTCCAGCGTCGTTCCGCTCTGGACAAATGCCTTCGCCGATGCGCCGCCGAGGCAGTTCGTCACACCGCCCTTTAGCGTGCCGCTGACGATGGTGATTGTGCTCGCATAGGCCGTGTTGGTGCCGTTCATCTGAACCGCACCCATCGCCGGAAGGTCGTGACGCCATTGAAGCCGATGAAGACATTGGTTCCAGTTCCGACATTCGGCGCATAAATCAGCGTGCCGGGCGCGTTGCCGAGATAGAGATTTGTGCCGGTGATCGTCAGATTGCCGCTATAGGTCCATGGTCCACCCGCGGCGCCGAGGCTCACGTTGGGCAGGGCGGTCAGATCAATCGGTGTGGCCGTGTTGGTCCCGATGACGATGATGCCGGGCGATGTGCCGCCGCTGAGTTTCGTCGTCATCCAGTTGATGAAGTTCTGATCAATCGGATACGTCGCGCCAATGCCGCACGAGCTTGATGCGAGAACGATTGGTCCAGGAATCGAATTGGTCGAACCGACCAGCAATATCCCGTTGCTGATGGTTGTGGTGCCGACATAGGTGTTCGTTGCGGCGAGCGCGAGCGCGCCGGAACCGAGCTTCGTGAGGCCGCCGCTGGTGTTCGCGCCTGTTGATGTCACCACCGCTCCCGCACCGGTTCCCGCGCCGCCGGAGAACGTCACGACGGGCGTCGTAGAATAGTTCACGCCGGCACTGGTGATCACGATGTTGGTGACGGTGCCATTCGTCGCGTTAACTTGCGCGAAGGCCGTTGCGCCGGTTCCGCCGCCGCCGGTGATTTGCACGTAGGGCGAGCCGATGTAACCGCTGCCTGCATTCGTCAGCGAAATCGCGGAGACGCCGCTGCCCGGGGGCGCAAGCAACGGCTGCGTGATGGTGATGGCGTTGGTCTGCGTATCGAAGGTCACACCGTTCGGACCCACGTACGCGGCATCCAACGCGCTCACGGCGCCGGCAACCGCGCCCGTGCCCATGAACGTGACGTTGTGCGCGCCTGCGCGAACCGTCGCGCCGTTGAAGTTCACGATGTTCAAACCGCCGGCGACGTTCTTGTAGATGTGATTCACTTGAAGCAAGCCGCCATTGAGGTTTGCGATGTCGGTTCCTGCGGAGTGATTCAACTGGAAATCGTTCGTGAGGCTGATCGTGCCGCCGGCCATCGTCAGTTCGCCGCGCGAGTTTGCGGCCCATGACATATATAGCGGTTGCGCGCCGCTGATCTGGCCGCCGGTCTGATAGAGGACACCCGTGGCGGTGTTCGCCACGATGAATCCGTTGGCAGCATAGGGCGTGATGAGTCCGCCGCTTAGCTGCATGACGCCAAGGCCTGTGCGCCCGAGTTGAATGTTGTTGTTGTTGGAGAATGTGCCGCCGCTCATCTGATAATATCCGTAGGCGGCCGTGGCGTTGTAGCCGATGTCGAATTCGCCGGAGCAATAATTCGAGCCGCCGCTTTGATAGAACGCGCCCGCCGCGCCGGCGTTCGCGCCAATGCCGACAAGGCCGTTCACATATATTGTGCCGCTCGTTTGGAACATCACACCGGTTCCGCTGTTGCCGACATACAATCCGCCGTTGGAATTCGTGTAGAGCGCGTTTCCGCCGAAATTGATCGTGCCGCGGCTGCCGGTGCCATAGGCGGCGAAGATGCTGCCGCCCGTCATCTGCACCTTGTCGCTGTCCTGCATCGTGAACGTGCCGATGCCCGTTCCATTGCCAAGGCGGATGTCAGTCACCATGTACACCGAACTGGTGCCTTGCATTGTCAACGCGCCCGCGCCGTTGTTGCCCACGTAGATTCCGGTCGTGCCATTGGTGACGATCGAATTATCGGTCATGACCATCGTTCCAGTTGAGCCTGAGTTGTTGCCGATGGTGAGCCATTGCGGCGAAAGCTGAACTTTGCTGTTGTTCTGCATTGTCAGCGAGCCGATGCCGCTGTTGCCGACATAAATGGCCTGGTTGGCGTTGGTGAAGATCGTGTTGTCACTCATCGTCACCGAACCGGTTGAACCGACACTGTTGCCGATATACATCCAGCCCTGCATCTTCTTGAAGACCGTGTTGCCCTGCATCAGCAGCGTGCCCGAATCACCGGGCGCATCGCCGACATAATCGCCGACGCTGATGTTGTTCGACACAAATGAATTCACGAGCTGCAATGTCCCGCCGCGCACATCGAACCCGCCGTTGACGTAATTTCCAATCATTGGAAGTGTGCCGGGGCCAAATTTCCAAAGACTGGAATTTGTGGCCGGGGCGATGATGTTGTTCGTGACGAGGAATGTGTTCGCGGCGCTGGCGATGTCGAAGCCGCCGATGAACGTGTTCCAGTTCACCGGATGCGAGTCGAGATTTGCAATCGACGTTCCGGTGATTTGCAGGATGCCGCCGTCGAACGTGAGCGGCCCGCTCGCGCCGCCGACAGGCGCTTCATTTGCGATGCTCAAGCGTCCGCCGCTCAGAATCGTGTTCGTCTGCGAATTCGCGCCGGTGAGCGTGAGCGTGCCGAGGCCGAGTTTGCGGATCTGGCCGGCGCCGCTGATCGTGCCGTCGAATGTAGTGTTTGTGTATTGCGCAATCGCCAGCGTCGTGTTGCTCAGGATCACGGAGCTGCCAGCCGGGCCGGACAGCGACGAGATCCCGGGGCCGGTGCTGACAGCCGCGTTTTGCAACCGGCTCGTCGCGCCACCGGGTGCCGCCATGTCCATGTAGAGGTTGAAACCGCCGGTTCCTTCGAAGTACGCGATTTCAATGTCGTGCAATCCGGCCACCAGCGTGGCGTTGCCCGTGACAAAGTTGCCGGCGTTTGGTTTGGCGATGATCTGGGCGCCGTCAATAAAGAGATAGCTGCCATCGTCACTGCTCAGTCCGAAATAATAGGAGCCGTTTGTAGGTGCGTTGAATTTGCCGCGGTAGCGCGCCTCGAAATTCGTCGCACCGGACGAGCAGAATGGCGGAGGAAAGTACGCCGCGCCCTGCGCGCCAAAATCAAAATTCGACGAACCATTCACCGGGAAATTGCACATCAGCCCCATGTTCGTCATGCCACAGTGTCCGGAAATCAGCTGCTGGTTATAGAAGTTCACGGCATTCGGCCCGCTGGGAATAACGTAATATTCACCCAACAAACCCGGGCCGTTCACCGCCGTCAGCGACGTGCCGCCGGCCAGCGTCACCGCGCCGTTGAACACGCCGCCGCTGACGACCAGACTTCCGCCATTCACCTGCACCGGCGCGGTCAACATTCCGTTCACCGGCCCAAACGTCTGCGAGCCGCCGCCGGTTTTCACAACCGTGACCGTCGCGGCAATCGTGCCGGAATAGAAATTGTTCGCGCCGGAATTTGTGATCGTCAGCGTCGAGGCCGCCGTTCCGCTGCCGTTCGTAATCAGCATGTAGCCGGTGTTCGCAAATTCGATACCGTTGAACGTCTGATT
>CAIVKH010000247.1 GCA_903906425.1 uncultured bacterium | reverse complement strand
TTGGCCCACTTCAAATCGCAGGGTTGCGGCCGAATGGAAATCGTCTGGAAACCCGGCGCCGTCGGCGTCACGCCGAGCACGCGCGCCGACAGCTGCACCAGCGGCGTCGAGCACCAGCCGTGGCTCAAGTCGCCGCCGCCCCACATCTCGTGGAACGACTGCGTCTCCGGCACGATCTGCCAGCGGCGCATCTGCTGCGTGCCGAAGCGATCGAACAGCCCCGCGTGATCAATCGCCTGGAAAACCCAGTGCATGAACCACGGCTGCGTGTTTAGCGGCTGCTCCGCCATGACCTTCTCGACAATCGCCGCGTGCTGCGCCGTCGGAGCGAGATCGTAGAGCACCGCGAGCAAATTGACGTGCGGGCTGAAGGTCTCGATGTCCTTATCGGCGGGCAGCCACTTGGACGGCTTGACGTGGGTGACGAACGGCTTGCCGTCGCGATAGAGACCTTTGTCCGCAACCCACAGTTCGCGGTTGAACGCGGCGGCGAGCGCGGCGCGCTGCTGCTTATATTTTCCGATCCGCGCGGGCTCGCCGGTCAGGTCCGCCACGCGCGACGCCATCTCCATGCCGTGATAATAAAACGCCGTGAGATAGCCCTGCCCGATCACCGCCGGCGGATGATGACAGCCGAAGCCCGCGATGGTCACCCAATCCATGAACATGTAATCTGGCGCTTCGGAAATGATGCCGTTCTGCCCGCGCCACGAATCGTATTTGTCCATCAGCTCGTGAACATACGGAGCCATCTCCACCACGAGCGTCTTGTCGCCGGTGTAGTCGTAGTAGTCCATCAGCATCTGGAGCCAGCCGATGGAATAGCTGATGTGAAAGTTGAGATAGTTCTCGTCCTTGAGCAGCCACGCGAACTTGCGGATGTCCTGCCGCGCGAGCCAAGGCTGCGCGAACGCGTAGTTGTTCACCATCGCCTCGATCAGATAATCGCCGGGATCGGAAATCGGCTCCTGGTGGTTCGGCGAATCGAGGTGATGCGTCTGCAAACAAATCTGCACGGCCCAGCGCGACACCTTCCAGATGCGGTTCAGTCCTTCGTCGCTGCACTCGAACGCGCCGCGATATTCCACCGGCTGCGACGTGAACACCGCGCCCGCCTCCAGCACTTCCACCGGTGACTTCACGTTCTTGAGCTCCACCGTGTAGGAAGCTTGGATCTCGTCCATGTTTGGCGTTTCCAGAATCTGTTCGCCGCCACCGAGCGTGAACGAGGCGGCGCGGTGCGACTTGATCGTCACCTGCGCGCCCTGTCCGCCTTTCACCTTCACCTGCGGATAGGCGCTCAACACGCGATCGAACACCACCGTGAAGCTGCCGTCTTTTGTGAACGTCTTGTTCTCCGGCAAGCCCTCGATGCGCGCGGCCGGATAGCGCGCCTCCATCCGCGGCGGAATTTCGCTCGGCACGAGCGGCAGCACCTCGCCCTGCGCAACCTGCGCGGCCGACCACGACGCGTCATCGAACTCAGGCGACTGCCAGCCTTCCGCCGTATTCGCCGGCGCGGTTTTCCACGTCGGATCCGATTTCACCACCAGCTTGTCCAGCTCCGCCTCGAACAGAAATTTGCTTTCGCCCACGACGGCAATCACATTGCGGCCCTTGCGGAAGAACGGCGTCAGGTCGCGGTAGTCATAGAGCCACCGATGCGTGACGCCGCCGGCGAAGTCGCGGCCTTGATCCACCGGCCCGCGCGAGACGAGCTGGCCGTTGATATAGAGCAGATATTTTCTGTCGGCCATCATCCACGCCGCCACCTTTGCCGGCGCGGCATCGAGCGTGATCTCCTTGCGCAGGCAGCCGCCCGCGAGCCACTGCGCCTGCCACGGCGTCGGCTTTGCGCAGCAATTTTCGAAACGATAGCCGCGCACCTGAACGCCCTGGTCATCCACCACGACATTCATCCCCGAATTTTTGATCGGCCCGTGCAGATCAACAGAGTCTGCCACCGCCAAGCGCACCAGCAGGCACGCGCCCGCCGTAGCCAGAATATTCTTCCTCATTCGATCTTCTCCATAATTTCCAATGATTGGAAACCAACGTCGCGCAAATTTCCAATCATTGGAAGTCTCTTCAATCATGTTGCGTCCGAAATTATGGCTGCCGGAATCAGCGGCGAATCCGCAGGCGTCAATTCTTCCGCATCGTTCTCTTTGGCGGGGGATCGGGCTTCTGATAGGGTGCTGACATGATTCAGGCGTATTTGAAATTGTGGATGTGCGGGTTTGCCGTCGTGACGTGCGTGGCGGCGTCATCGTTTGCGCAATCCGCGCGAAATGCCGGCGAGCCGCCGATCAAGTATTGGGGCAGCAGCGCGGTCGAACCGGTGCGCAGGCCGGGCGCGGATTCGACGAACGGAATTTCGTCAGCGCCGGTGGTGCGCGCTCAACCGGTGCGAAAATTCGAGCAGACGCTCATGCTCCAGGTCGAACTGGACCGGCTCGGTTTTTCGCCGGGTTGCATTGATGGCCGGTGGGGATCGCAGACGACCGAGGCCTTGCGCGCGTGGCAACGGCAGCAGGGCGTGCGCGAGTCCGGCGTTTGGGACGCTGCCGTTTCAAACACGTTTGGCAGCGTCTCGAATGTGCTGACGGCCTACGTCGTGACAACAAATGATGCGAGCGATCTGTTGCCACCGCCGAAAACTTGGATCGAAAAATCTGAAGCGCCGGCGATGGCCTACGCGACGCTGCGCGAAAAGCTCGCGGAAAAATTTCACGCGAAGGAAGCGCTGCTCGAACAGTTGAACCCGAAACTCGCCTGGCCCGATCCGCCCGCCGGCTCGGTGGTGATTGTTCCGGGCGCGGATTCCAGCCAGGAGCGGATGCCGAAGGCGTCGCGCCTCGAAGTGAACATTGACCGCAAATTCATCGAGGCGTTCGACGGCCAGGACCGCCTCATCGCACATTTCCCATGTTCGATCGCGCAGAAAGTCGAGAAGCGACCGCGCGGCGAAACGAAGATCGCCGTCGTCGCACCGCATCCGAACTACACCTTCGATCCCGAGTTGTTCGCGAACGAACCGGAGGCGGCGTCCATTCATTCGAAGCTTATCATTCCGCCCGGCCCGAACAATCCCGTCGGCGTGGCGTGGATCGGACTCGAACTTCCCGGCTACGGAATGCACGGCACGCCGAAGCCGGAGGACATCGGCCACACCGAATCGCACGGCTGTTTCCGGCTGCATAACTGGAATGCGCTTCGCCTGCTGAAGATCGTCACCGTTGGTCTGCCCGTCACGATGGTCCGGTCGGACTGATCCTTGCCTCAACTACGAATTGTCGCGGCCGCCATCGCGTGCTATCAACCGCGGGAGGCGCAATCACGAAGATTGCGGCGATGACGAAAACAACAAATGGAGAACGCATGAAACTCAGTATCCTTATTGGTGCGGCCGCGCTGGCGCTGGCGTCGGTTTGCATGGTGAGCGCGCAGAATCAGTCCGCGGCCCCGGCGGCGGCTGAAGGCAAAAAGATCATCGGGGGCCAAGGTCCTGATCAAGGCGGACAAGGTGGACGAGTTCACCGCCGCGGCGAAGACGGTCATTGCGGCATCGCGCGCCGAGCCGGGCAACATCAGCTACACGCTTTATCAGGACCCGTACGACAAAACGGTCTTCTTCTTCTTCGAGGAATGGAAGAGCCAGGCCGCGATTGACGAGCATTTCGCCATGCCGCACTTCAAGGCGTTCGCCGAAAAATTGAAGGACCTGACCTCCGGCCCCGCGGCGATCACGATCTATTCGGCGCCTTCGGAAAAGAAAGTCTGACGCTTCAATTCGGCGGCAAGGCGCGAAAGGCACAAAATGAAATATGGATTTGGACGTCTCTTCTGTTTTGTGCTTTTTGCGCCTTTGCTGATTTGTCGCGCCGCGGCGGACGAATCCGATCCGCAGGCGCTCGGGTCGCTGAAGGCGGCCGGCGTCGAGAAGATCGTCTGCGTCAAGCGGCACACCTACAACTCGAATCACTACTACACCGAATACATCAACAGCCGCTGGATGCCGGGCGGAAATCTCTGCATCCTGTCGCCGCGTGACGGCTCGGTGAAAGATCTGCTGCCGGCCATGACCAACGGCGTCTTCGAGCGGTTCGATGTTTCGTTCGACGCGAAGCGGATTGTCTTTGCGTGGAAATGCGGCTCGCAGGACGGCTACAGAATTTACGAAGTCAACGCCGACGGTTCCGGTCTTCGCCAGTTGACGTTCCCGCAGCCGGACGACGCCGAGCTGGTAAAGAAATATCGCGTTGATCCGAACTATCACCACGGCACCGACGACATGCAGCCGTGCTATCTCGCCGACGGCGGCATCGCCTTCATCTCGACGCGCTGCCAGTTCGGAATTCTCTGCGACTCGCCTGACAATTTCACGACCACCGTTCTCTATCGAATGGATGCCGACGGAAAAAATATGCGGCGGCTCAGCAGCAGTTCCGTCAGCGAAGCGTCGCCGGTGATGCTGCCCGACGGGCGGATCATGTACACGCGCTGGGAATATTTCGACAAAGGCGCGGTCAGCGTGAAATGCCTCTGGGCGATGCGGCCCGACGGCACGTCGTCGTCGGATATCTACGGCAACGACATCGCGCTGCCGCCGACGATGATTTACGGCCGGTCGATTCCCGGTATGGCGAACGGCTATGTCGTGATGGGCACGCCGCACTGTCCGCAGAATGGCGTTGGCACGGTGATCCGCCTCGACATGACCAAACCGATCCGCACGCGCGAGCCGATGACCTACATGACGCCCGACGTGGACATCCGCGCCGAACCCGGCTTCGCGTTTCGCGCCGCGAACGGACAGTGGCGCAACGATGGCGAGGGCAGGGGACGGTTGTTCAAGGACCCGTATCCGCTTTCGAGCCGCGAATTCCTCGTCGCGCACAAACCGGAAGGCGTCGTCTGGAATCAGCACAGCGCCTACGGAATTTATCTGCTCAACGAAACCGGCGAAGTCCGCCCCGTCTATCGCGATCCCGAAATTTCCTGCTGGCTGCCGTATCCTCTCAAGCCGCGCAAGGTCCCGCCGGTGCTCGCCTCCGCGCTGAACCGCGAGCTCGCCGCGAAGAATCAGGCCGTGTGCATGATCGCCGACGTCTATCACGGCCTCGAAGAAGTTCCGCGCGGCGCGGCAAAATACCTCCGCATCCTCGAACAAATCCCGCGCCCGTGGGCCGCGCAGCGAAAAAATATGGATGACTGCTACGACCAGCAGCACAAATGTATTTCGAAAGACACGCACCTCGCCTTGAAAGTCCAGCATGGCATCGTGCCGGTTGAAGCCGACGGCTCCGCGCATTTCTTCGTGCCCGCCGGCGGCAACATTTCGCTCCAGGTGCTCGACGAGAACTTCATGGCCCTCCAGACCGAGCGCACCTATGTGGACTACATGCCCGGCGAAACCCGCAGTTGCATCGGCTGTCACGAAACGCCGCCGACCTCTGTTTTCCGGCTACACATGGAACCGCAAGCCGCTCGCCTTCGCGCGCGCCCCTTCCGTCGCCGGCCCGCAACCCGACGGCCTCGCCGCCGCGCACCCGCTGCACTATCCCTCCGACATCCAGCCCATCTGGGATCGCCAGTGCATCTCCTGCCACAGCGCCACCAACCGGCAGGGCGGCCTCGACCTCAGCGACACGCACACGACCTTCTTCAACGCCTCCTACGAATCGCTTCTCGCGAACAACAAAGCCGGCCGCCTCCTCGGCAAAGTCATCGGCGAAAACCATCCCAAGACCGGCAACGTGGACTATCTCCCCGCCGGCTCCCTCGGCGCGCGCACCAGCGTCCTCGTCGCCCTGCTCACGAAAGGAAAACTCAAGCTCACCAACCCCGACGCCGACGCCCTAGTCCGCAAGCTGAGCGAATCGCACAAGGAAATGAATCTCGCCCCCGAAGAAATCCTTCGCGTCGCCAACTGGGTTGACACGAACTGCCAGTTCTACGGCACCTATTGGGGCTATCGGAATTTGAAATACCGCGGCGATCCCGATTACCGTCCCGCCCCGACCTTCGCCACCGCCATCAGCATGACCCCGCCCGCGCACTGACATCTGCGCGGACTTTCCAGCCCGGGGGAGACTGCCGGCAACGCTTGCGCGAACGACTCCGAGGCTTCCGCGGTTGCCACCGACTGACTCGCGAACCACGACAGCGCCGGCGCGAATGCGAACGGCACAATCGCGGACACGTCATGCGCCGCTGCGACAGCCAGCTTCGCCCGCGCACCCGGCATCGCCGGCGATGCGAACACATTCGCTGAGATGGCGAACCCGTCCGGCGGAAAGGCGAACTCATTCGAGGTCCATGCGACGAGGATCGCCGCCGTCGCGGATTGGATCTTCGGTTTTGCGAACGCGTCATTCGGATTTGCGAATGCGATCTAATGATTCGCGAAAACCAGCTTCGCTTCTGCAACTCGATTCCTCGCGCTTGCGAAAACCACAAATATTTTTGCGATATATGTTGACAAGATAATATTTGCGCAAAAAATGCCCCGCAAGGTTGAAATTTACCTGCAACAGCAGGGCTTCATTTGGAAAAGGAAGGAAAACGAAAATGGATAAGAAACAAGAAAACGGACACACCATGCACAAGGCCGTCAAAAAGCTTTGTGAAGACAATGCGACAGTGCTCACCCCGTACCCGGGCATCGCCGCCATCACCCACGACCTGACCAGCGGCATCGCACTCGCCGATACGCTCGCGCAGGCGCAGAACCTCGACTCGAAGGGGTTCACCGCACTCAAGGCGGACGCCCGGCTCGCGCTCACCGGCCTGAGCATCGAAGCCATCGGCGCGCTCACCGCATGGGCCAACACCGCCGGCAAGCCCGACATCGTCGCCCAGATCGAATACACCGAGCCTGCGCTCAACAAACAGCGCGACACCGAAATCGCGAACACCGCCGCCGGCATCAAGAAACTTGTGGACGCCAGCGCGGCCGCCCTTGCCGACTACGGATTCACCGCCGCGAAAATTTCCGACTTCGCCGGCGCCATCGCGTCCTACAACGCCCTCGTCGTCGCCCCGCGCGACGCCATCAACCGCCGCAAGGCCATCACCCAGCAGCTCGGCGAAACC
>CAIVKH010000246.1 GCA_903906425.1 uncultured bacterium | reverse complement strand
CAACGAGGCGCGCGCATCAGTCAATCGCGCGATGGATTGGTTGTTGAAGAAACAGAATCCGGATGGCTCGTGGTCAACGACGAACTTTCCCGCCCTGACTGCGCTGCCGCTCTGGGCGCTGACCGTCAGCGGGTGCGAAAACAAGGAGGCGATGGATCGGGCCGCGAAATTTATTTTGGCCCGCGCGCACGACGACGGTTCGATTTTTCAAGAAGGCAAAGGCGGAGGCTTGCGAAACTACAACACGGCGTTGTGCATGATCGCACTGCAAATGAGCGGCAGGCCTGACGCAGTTCCGGTCGTGCAGAAGGCGCGAACTTTTCTCGCGGGCATGCAGCATTTGGGAAGCGACGAGTTCAATGGCGGCATGGGCTACGACTCGGCCGCGAGCAGGAACTCCGCGGATTTGTCGAATTCCTACATGGCCTTCGAGGCGATGCGGCTGACGCAGAATGTTGAGGATTTACGCAAGCAGGGCGACAAGCACGCGGACCTCGACTGGAAGGCTGCGCAGGATTTTCTGTCGCGCGTGCAGAATTGCCGCACCGACGATGCGGCATCGGAGAAGGGCGGGTTCGCCTACAGTCCGAAGGAGAGCAAGGCCGGCACGTTTACAAACGCGGACGGAACGATTCATTTCCGTTCCTATGGCAGCATGACCTACGCCGGGTTGCTGAGCCTGATTTATGCGGACGTGAAGAAGGACGATCCTCGCGTCACCGCCGCTTTCGACTGGAGCACGAAGCACTGGTCGCTGGATGAAAATCCCGGCGTCGGGCAACAGGGACTTTTCTATTTTCTGAACGTGCTGGGCAAGAGTCTCGCAGCCCACGGCCAGGACGTGATCGTTCTGCCGGACGGAAAAAAGATCAACTGGCGCGAAGAGCTCATCAACAAACTGGTCAACCTCCAGAAAATTGACAACGGCACCGGATATTGGATCAACGAGGCCAATCGCTGGGAGGAAGGCGATCCGGTGCTCGTCACCAGCTACGCAATCATCGCACTCGAAATCGCCCTCGGCTCGAAGTGACTTTCGCGCGCGGGTTTTTCCAATGATTGGAAATGATCGCGTGCGTTGGTTTCCAATCATTGGAAACGCGCGATCACGGCGGTTCGCGGCGATCGGAGCGTTCCTTCCCGGTGGGACTGATGTGAAACGAAAAAGCCGCCCCGCGATAAACGGGGCGGCTGACAATTCAACAAAACAAATCCCTATTTGTTTCCCGGAACCGCCGGCGGTGCTGGCACTGCTGGCGTGGCCTCTGCAGCTTTCTTCGCGGCATCGGCAGCGCTTTTCGCCGCCGCCGCACCTGCGTCTGCTGCCTGCTTCATCGCCGTTGCGGCCTGATCGGCCGCGGCCTTCGTCGTATCGGCGGCGACCTTTGCGGCAGCTGTCGCCTGTTTAGTGGCTTCATCCAGCTTCTTCTGGTTCTCCGCCTGTTGCGATCCACCGCAGGCAGATAACATGAAAGGCGGAACCTCCGGAATTCGGGTAAAATCCCGATAAGAAGAAACGGAGGAATCCGCCATGAAATTCGTGGGCATAGATTATCACAAACGATACTCGGTTG
>CAIVKH010000245.1 GCA_903906425.1 uncultured bacterium | reverse complement strand
CCTTTAGATAGCTAGAGGAGTCCTCTGCCTTCATTGAGGGGTCCTTTAGATCGCTCAAGGAGTCCTCCGCCTTCGTCGAGAGGTCCTTTAGATAGCTAGAGGAGTCCTTTGCCTTCGGTGAGAGGTCCTTTAGATAGCTAAAGGAGTCCTTTGCCTTCATTGAGGAGCTGTCGCTGGCAGCATTCTGGCTGTCATTGGCTCTCTTCCGGCGTGCAATCGGACTGGTCTGGCTGTCTGTTTCTCCGGCGGGGATTTGATTTTGGATGCAGGTGGCTGTTGCTCTGGCAGTTTTGCCGTCAAAGGGTGCTGCGCTGTCTGAAATATGTTGAAAGATACGTAATGTGATAGCAGTGTACGAAGTACCACACTGTTGCATCAATATGTTCCCGATGACAGACATATTGTTTATCCTGACGCCTTAATCATGGAACCGGCAGAACTATAATTACTTGTCATCTGGAAGTGCCGGTGACAATGTTGCGCGTGTAGGCAGATTGTGTGAAGTTACAACAAAACAAAGAAACGCGGTTATGTCCATTATTCGATACGATAGCGGGTTGCGATACGATCAAGGGAATCGCTACGATGCCGGGGCCGAACCGCAAGAATTCGGAGGTGTGAAAGTGAGAGCATATCTAAGCATATCGTTCAGGCAGTACAGCCCTGTGGGCTTCCTGACAAAGGTGCAGTGGATCGGAACGCAGCTCAATTCGGATGCGGGCAAGGCCGCCTTCCCTGATCCGTGGGGAGACGGCTCGAAGTTCCCGACGCGTGCAACGCTCACGCAGGTGATCGCCGCTTATGTGGATGCCGACGCCGCGGCCAAGGGCGGTGACCACAACAATATCGTGACCAGAGACCAGCAGCGGGTGGAATTGAGCGACATGCTCGTGGCCCTGGCCCCCTATCTGGAGGAAACGGCCAATTATGACCGCGCCACGCTCGGACTGACCGGCTATGACATCAAGAAGGGCGAGCGTATGACGCCGTCGGACGCGGAGTTGATGCAGGCACCCCAGAACCTGAAGCTGGCCCACGGCGCGTTCTCGGGTTTGGTCATGGCCAGCGCGCACACCTGCGCCGGGGCGTCGGGCTATGAGACGCAATGGACCGAAGCGGACCCGAACATCGAGGCCAACTGGCAGATCGGCCCGTTCACCTCCGGTTCGACACGCGTCGAAATCTCCGGCCGCACGGTGGGCAAGACCCTCACGGTCCGCATGAGGGCCGTCTATGGCAGGAAAGGCCCCGGCGCCTGGTCCGGCAACGAAAACATCATCGTGACATGAAAACAGGGGGCGGGGCAGACTGCCCCGCCTTGATTCAGGATGCCGGGGCAAGACGCCCCGGCTCCCACGCCAAAAAGAAAGAGAACCACCATGTCTTTTAATCCAAACCTTCCAATCAGCGATTCCGAAATAAAGTCCGCCGAACTCCGCGCCCAATTCAACGCGCTCAACAACCAGGACACCGCCACCAACGAACGCATCGACAATCTGCCCCCGCCTATTCCCGGCCAAAAGGGTGAAAAAGGCGATCCCGGGAAAGATGGGGCCGATGGCCAGCCCGGAATTCAGGGGCCGGCCGGAAATGACGGCCAGCGCGGGCCCGTCGGGCCGGCATACAATATGTGCGGGGCGTGGGTCGCGGGGCAGAATTACAACGCCGGCGATGCCGTCAGCTTCAACGGCCTGCAATATGCCGCACAGACCACCATCATGAGCCCGTGGACGCAACCCGACGCCAATGCCGAATGGCTTCTTGTCACCATCAAGGGCGACAAGGGCGATCCCGGCGAACCCGGCGGCGGCAATCCCTTTCCTTATGAAGGCGACGCGGAGATCATCGGCAACATCAAGTCCGGCGCCAGCGCCTACATTCAGGGCGAACTCGGCTTCGGCATGAATCAGATTGGCACCAGCGGCGAAAGCGGCTTCAAGTTCGCGCCCGCCAACCAGGGCGACGGCCTCATCCCGCGCTTCATCGCCCGTGCCAGCGGCAGCGACCAATATAACTTCGGCATCGACGGCGCAGGCGTCACCGGCAACATGGGCCAGCCCACCGTGCAGGACGGCGATCTTATGCGCTATGACGGCATGAGCACGAACTGGAAACCGTTCCGCGTGGTCATCCGCACCGTACAGGTGCTCGACGAAAACGGAAACACCGCGACGATCCAAGTCCTCTGCCCGTGGGTCCCCGTCTGAAAGGTGGGGGCGGGACGCCGAGCGGTCCGTCTGGCGGTGCGCGGAGCCAGCGCGCCCTACCAAAACCTTGTAGCCGTGCTCTCAGAGCGCTGCTACACCGATGAATGGACGGCGGCGCGGTTACACCCGCGCCGTCGCGGGCGCGCTACAGCATCACCCGAACGCCCTCACGGGCACGCTACCAGCAACGCGCGTGGCGGTCTTTCGGCGAGGTGCCGAATTCGACATGGACCGGATGCGGAGATTGATCTATGAGCAAGAACCCGGCGATAGGGCCGGGCTGAGGTGTGATCGAGTTGCGATGAGTTGCAATGATTGGAAACCACGGGTCATGAGAAGTTCCAATGATTGGAAGGCGGGCAAGGTCGGCGGGGCCGGGGTGGCCGCGATGCTGGATGGCAGAAGGCCGGAGCACATCGCGTATGCGCCGAATTACTGGCAGTGGTTCGCGCATCATCGCAATCACGGGACGCTGCCGCCGGAGCTTCGCGGGTGCCGCAGCCAGCTGGATGTGATCAGGCATCTCGGGCTGGATGTGTTCAGCCGCAATATCTATTGCGATGAGCAGCGCGGCTGGTGGGGAGGGCTGTCCGATGTCGTGTGGCAGGAGGTGGGGTTTGATGAGGCGGAGATGTTCGATGGAAAAGACCGCGTCATCGAGCGCACCTATCGGACGAGGTGCGGGGCGCTGGCCGAGAGGCTCCGTTACGTCTTTGCGGAGTCGACGCTGATTCAGGAGAGGTTTCTCGTGGAGGATTACGAGAGGCAATTCGGGGCGCTTGAGCAGGTGCTGCGGGACCGCCGATGGCAGTTCGTTCCCGAACGTTTTGCGCGATGGCAGAGGGAAGTGGGCGACGATGGCTTCGTTGTCGCGGGCGAGGTTCATAGTCCGCTGAAGATGCTCCATGTCCTGCTCGGGCCGCAGAACACAACCTTCTTTCTGCTGGATCAGCCGGAGCGCGCGGCGGTGTTGCTCGCGCTGCATGAAGCGGCGCAGCTCGACTTGATCGGCCAGATGGTGCGGGGCGGCGTGCGCGTGGTGATGGCGATGGACAACCTCGACACGGCGTTTCATCCGCCGCACTACGTCGGGCAGTATTCGGCGTCGTTCTATGAGAAGGCCAGCCGGCTGTGCCATGATCACGGCAGCCTGTTCTTCATCCATGCGTGCGGGCGGCAGCGCGCGAACCTCGCGCTGATTTCCTCGCTCGGCGTTGACGGCCTGGAAGGCGTCGCGTTCCCGCCGCTCGGCGATGTCGAACTCGACGAGGCGATGAGACTATCCGGCGGGCGCTTCATCATCACCGGCGGCATTAGCGCGGCGGAGTTCCAGCGGCTCACCTCGCGCGCTGAGGTTTTCGCCTATGTCCGCGATCTGTTTGCGCGGATGAAACCATTCGCCCACCGGTTCATTCTTTCGGCCAGTTGCAACACGCCTTACACCGCGCCGTGGGAGCGAATCGTTGATTTCCGCGACGCGTGGATGGAGATGAGATGATGAAGAAGCTGATGACCTGCCTTGTCGGAGCCTTGTCGGCTCTCGCAACCATCGAATTCGCGGCGGCGAGCGAGACCGCGGCCGTGACTATTGTCGCGACCGCCCAGGCAGGCAGACCCGAACGGCTCGCGGCGGACGAGCTGGCGAAATATCTCGGCGGGATATTCCCGCAGACAAAATTCACCGTCGCATCCGAACGGCCGGCCGCCGGCCCGATGATTGTCGTCGGCAGCATCGCGGGTGATCCGTCGCTGCGCGAACTGGTGGGAGGAGACGTGTCGAAGCCGGAGAGTTTCGTTGTCCGGAAAGTGAATCAGGGCGGCCGTGATATCGGCGTGATTGCCGGGGCGGATTCGCGCGGCACGCTGTTCGGAGTTTATGCGCTGCTCGAAAAGCTCGGCTGCGGTTTCTACATCTCCGGCGATGCGATGCCGCCGCCGCGCGCGTTCACGTTTGATGGCTGGGACATGGCCGACGCTCCCCTCGTCAGCGACCGCATGGTTTTTGACTGGCACAATTTCCTCAGCGGTTGCTCGACGTGGAATCTGGCCGAGTGGCAGTCGTGGACCCGACAGGCACAGAAGCAGCGGTTCAGCGCCATCATGGTCCACGCCTATGGGAACAACCCGATGGTGAGTTTCACCTACAACGGGAAGACAAAGCCGGTCGGTTATCTTTCGACCACCGTGCGCGGCCGCGACTGGTCCACGATGCACGTCAACGATGTGCGCCAGCTTTTCGGCGGCGAGGTTTTCAACTCGCCGGTCTTCGGCGCCGACGCGGCGCAAGGGCCGGAAGAGCAGCGCGCCGAGGCGGCACGGAAATTGATGCAGGGCGTCTTCGCTTACGCCGGTGAGCGGGCGATGGATGTCTTCTTCGCCGATGATGTGGACACGATCTCGGCCAACCCGCAGGAGTTGATCGCGACGCTGCCGCAGTCCGCACGATTCACCACCGATGGCGGGAAAATCTGGCTGGCCAATCCGGACACGCCGGAGGGCTACGCCTACTACAAGGCGCAGGTGGCCGCGCTGCTCGCCGATTATCCGCAGATCACGACGCTGGTGGTGTGGTTTCGCAACGGCGGCACACCGTGGATGGATGTGAAGCTTTCTGAACTGCCGCCGGAGTGGCAGACGGAATTCAACGCGGCCGTCGCCAGGAAACCGGAGGCGGCGAAGTACTGGCACGCGCACAATCTTTTTGCCCTCGGCAAGATCACCCGGGCTTTCGAGCGCGCGCTCAAGGAACTCGGCCAGGAGCGCGTGAAGCTGGCGACGGGCTCGTGGCATTTTACATTCTTTCCGGCCGGCGACATGTTCATGCCACCGCAAGTCAAATTCATCGGCCTCGACTACGGCGTGCTGCATGACGATTCGGGTCTGGCCACAGCGGAGAAGTTGCAGCGACTCGCCGAGGTTGGCGCGCACCGGGCGATCATTCCGGTCATCTGGGCGCATCACGACGACGGCAACTACATCGGCCGCTCCTACACGCCGTTTTCCGATTTCAATTCCAAGCTGGCCGATGCCAGGGCGGCGGGCTTCGGCATCATCCACTGGACGACGCGACCGCTGGATCTTTATTTCAAAAGCCACGCAGAGCAGGTGTGGAGTTCGACCAAGGATCGTCCCCTCGCGGCGACATGCGCCGACATGGCGGAGCGGATGTTCGGGGCCGGCCAGCGCGAGACAATGGCTGCCTATCTCAACCGCTGGATTACGGACGCTCCCAAGTTCGCACGCGAAACGAGCGACCGCTTCATTGACCGGCAACTGACAAACGTCACGGAAGTCGTGGCCGGATGCAGCGAGCGGCTCAAGCTGATCGCGGCGGCGGACGAATCAAAGATGACGCCGGAGCAGCGGGAGCACCTGAACTATTTCAAGGGGCTCGAGGAGTTCATCGCCGCCTTTTTTCAGAACCACGATTTCTTCCAGCAGGCGCAGGCGCTCCAGAAATCCGGCAACATCGCCGGCGCGCGCGCGGCGCTGGCGCAATGCCATCCCGAATCGGTCATCGGGCAGTTCGCGAAATTCAGCTCGATCGGCGGGATCACACGCGGCGAACAGGGGCTTGTCGTTTCGATGAACACGCGATGGCTGCCGCACATTGCGCGGCTGCGGCAGCAACTCGGAATGGATTCAGTCCGCTACAATTTCGGTCCGACTTCGCACGATCCGCTCGCGCAGGCGGCAGGCAAATTCACGTTTCATTTCGATGCGAACCACCGACTCTGGCAGACGCTCGGCGCGGAGGAAACTGAGGCGGAATCTTTCGTCGTTCCAGATTCCGCGCCGGTCGCGGATGAAATCTGCCGCAGCGGAATCGAGAGCGCCGGTCCGCTGACGCTGACGCTCCGACCGATCGCGGGCCATCGCACCGATGGCGCGGTGCTGCCGGCGGGAAATTATCGCGTGCGGCTGCTGATGCTCGATCCGGTTTCGACCGCCGCGGGCCAGCGCGTCTTCGGCGTGAAGGTCGCCGGCAGCGGCGACGCTTCGATCAGCTCCTACGCGTTCGACCCGGAGCGCGCGCATTTTCTGCGCGTCGTCTGCCGCGGCAATGCGAAGAACGATTGGAACAGCATCGAGGAAATTTCTGTCGACTCGATTGCGAAAGCCGCGAGCGAACCGCTCGCGACGGCGAGTCACGAGATGAAAGATTATCCCGCGACAGCCGCAGTCGATGGCAAACGCGAAACGCGCTGGGCAACGCGCGGGCTCGACGAATGGATTCAACTCCGGCTCGATCCAAGCACGCCCGCGTCGCGCATCGGCATCGCGTGGTTTGGCGGCGCGGCACGCCAGCCGAAATTCGAGATTCAACTCAGCGACGACGGACAGCAATGGCGCGCGGTGAAGAATCTCCGCGCAGACGATGCTGCGGCGACGGCGACGGAAATGCTCGTTGATGTTTTCGCGGAGGCCGGAAGCCGTGGCCGCGCGCTGGAGCGCAGCCTGCCGGTCCTTCTCGCGCATCCGGCAAACGTCACGGTGACGCTCACGCCGGCGGTCGGAAAAGCAATCCTGTTCGGCGCGGTTCTGGAGCCGGCGTCGCCGTGAGCTTGCGGAACTTTCCAATCATTGGAAAATCCGATTGCGAATTTTTCCAATGATTGGAAGTCAGCGCGCGAATCAGCCGTGATTGCTGAGATACGCGGCCACGCCCTCGGCGGTGGGCTTCATGCCCTCTTCGCCTTTCTGCCAGTTGGCCGGGCAGACGTCGCCGTGCAGTTCGTGGAATTGCAGCGCGTCAATCATGCGCAGGCATTCCTGCACGCTGCGTCCGAGCGGGAGGTCGTTGATGACGGCGTGGCGGATGACGCCTTCGCGATCAATCAGGAACAGGCCGCGCAGCGCGACGGATTCGTTGAAGAGCACGCCGTAGGAGCGGGCGATGTTTTTGTCGAGGTCGGCGACGAGCTGATAGCCGATCTTGCCGATGCCGCCCTCGGCGCGCGGCGTGTTGCGCCAGGCCAGGTGCGTGAAATGCGAGTCCACGGACACGCCGATGACCTCGGTGTTGCGGACGGTGAATTCCGGCAGCGCGCGGTCGAAGGCGATGATTTCCGACGGACACACGAAGGTGAAGTCCAGCGGATAAAAGAACAGTACGACGTAGCGGCCGCGCAATTCGGACAGCTTCATTTCGCGGAACGAATCGTCCGGCATGACGGCCTGTGCGGTGAAATCCGGCGCGACTTTTGTGACAAGTGTTGAACTCATTGTTTCTCCCGATTAAAGGCCAAACAGATACCACCAGTTCTACCGCGCGCAAGTGTAAGCCGAAAAAAACTCATTAAGAAAAATTGAGAACCGCGGCGGACGGTCGCGACGGCTTCCAATCATTGGAAGTTTCCGGCAGGCGTTGGCCCGCGTGACGCCAGCCTTGCTGTTCATCCTGCAATCCCCGATATTTTCAATCGTCGCGCCCCGATATTTTGCGCGTCTTGACTTTCGTGCGCGGCTCACAATGATGTCGGCCACAAATTAAACCTATTGCGGGAGAAATCAGATGCCACTTGTACCAATGCGAATCTTGCTCGATCACGCGGCCGAAAACGGTTACGGAATCGCAGCGCTCAACGTCAACGACATGGAGCAGATCCAGGCGATCATGGAGGCCGCGAAGGAAACCAATTCGCCGGTCATCATCCAGGCATCGCGCGGCGCGCGGTCGTTTTCACAGGACAATTACCTCCGCCATCTGATGCTCGCGGCGGCGGAACTTTATCCGAATCTCCCGATCGCGATGCATCTCGACCACGGCAACAGCGCGCAGACTTGCCAGAGCGCGATCATGAACGGTTTCACTTCCGTGATGATGGACGGTTCTCTCTTGGAAGACGGCAAGACGCCGGCAACCTTCGAACAGAACGTCAAGGTCACCGGGGAAGTCAGTCGCCTGGCCCACATGGTGGGAGTTTCCGTCGAAGGCGAACTCGGATGCCTCGGTGGAATCGAAGACGGCCACGGCGCGGGAATGTCGAGCGAAGAAGCAATGAAGCACCTGACCGATCCGGATCAGGCGGTTGATTTCGTCGAGCAGACCGGCGTGGACGCGCTGGCCGTCGCCATCGGCACCAGCCACGGCGCGTACAAGTTCACCCGCAAGCCCGACGGCGCGGTGCTCTCGATGGACACCGTCAAAAAGATTCACCAGAAGCTGCCGAACACGCACCTGGTCATGCACGGTTCGTCTTCGGTTGAACAGTATTTGCAGGACATCATCAACAAATACGGTGGAAAGCTGAAGCCCACATGGGGCGTGCCGGTCGAAGAAATCCAGATCGGCATCAAGAACGGTGTCCGGAAAATCAACGTTGATACCGACAACCGCCTCGCCATCACCGGCGCGATCCGCAAGGTGTTTGCCGAGACGCCCGAAAAATTTGATCCGCGCGATTACCTCAAGCCCGCACGCGATGCCATGAAGAAAGTCTGCATGGACCGCATGATCGCCTTCGGTCAAGCTGGTCAGGCCGACAAGATCAAGTGCGTTTCGCTCGCCGACATGGCGAAGCGTTACGCCGGCAAATAATCCGCGATCACATAATCTGGTTAAGTCCAGACCCGCGCACTGGTCTCCCGCTCCCTTCCGGTGCGCGGGTTCCTTTTTTTCAGACACCGCCTATTTGCCGAGCGCGGCCTTGGCGTGTGCGGCGATTTCTTCCGGCTTCAGCGGGCGGCCATAGAGCGCGATTTCGTCAATACGTCCGACGAAGGCGCGCGTGTCCGGCGTGGCCATGTCCGTGAAGCGCCCGAAGACGGCGCGACATAAATCATATTCCGCAACCGAGCCGAGTTTGGTTTCGCCGGCGGGCTGTCCGTCAATGAACAGTTGCAGCCGCGTGCCGAGATGCTGAGCCACGATGTGGTGCCAGCGTTTCGGCACATAAAGTTTTTGCGAATACAAGCTGATGCCTCCGCTTTCGGCAGGCGGCGAGCGGTAAAGCAGGCGCAGGCCGCCGGGCTTGTCGCCGGGACGTTCGCCTTTCGCCAGAAGTTCGAGCAGCATGAAATGGCCGTTGTTCGTCGCGGCCATGATGCTCACCAGCGACGACGCACTGTAGCCGGCAGAAGCGAAGCACAACTCGATCGCGCAACCCGTCGCAGGCGGCGTCCAATCCGGCCGCGTGCCGAGGAACTGCGTCGTGTCGTTTGGTCCGAAGGCGATGCTGTGATTCTTCCCGCCCTCGTTCGCGATGCTGAGCGCGCCGTTGAGCATCAGCGGCACGCCGTCGGGCACTTCGTTCGAGATTACGCCGTCAATGATGTCCTCGCACCGCCAGTAGCCCCACGGCTTTGCCGCGCATACGATGGCCGGATAGTTCGGCGAAAGAATCAGCGGCGGGATGGAAAGCATCGGCGGATTCTGCATCGTCTTCGGCGCGGCCACGTCGGTGATGCGGAAATTTGCCGGATCAATTTCGACGGATTTCGACTCGTCGACGACTTGCTCGCGCACCGCGCCATCCTTGGAGAAAACGGACGCACGCGCCCTGCCCTCCAGGACCGTCAGCCGCGTCTGCCCCGTCGAGCGGACATCCACCGCGAACTCCGAGCCCATGTCAACGACCGCCGCGCCCGGCGCCAGCACGGTAAAGCCCACCGCGGATTCCGGCACGCTCACGCGCAGCAGCCCGCGCTTGCAGAAGATGTGGTCAATGGATTTGATTTCCACTTCCGTGGGGCCTTTGATGTTCAGCGTCACACCGCTAAGGAACGCCAGCGAAATTTCGCCGCGGTGAATCTTCAAAGTGCCGGCATGAACCGCCGAATTCAAAATCGGTTTTTGCGAGCCGCCGACTTCCCATTCGCAGCCATCAACGAGCACGGCCACCGCCAGCGTCGCCGTGTCATCCACCGGATGGCGGCCCGATGCATTTTCGAAGTACAGCCAGCCTGCGATGATCAGCAAAATAGCGCCGACGGCGCTTGCGATGATCGCCGCAGGCCGCCACCACGCGGGAACGATCGGTGAACTTTCGCCCGCGAGCTTCTCGTGAATGCCCGACTCCATCAGTTGCATTTGCGAGTCGTAGCCCGGATCGCGGCCCAGTTCGTCCGCCAGCGCCAGCCACCGTGGCTCCGCCGCCATCACCGTGCGCGACATGCTGACGATTCGGATTTCCCCGACAAGCGCCTTCCGCAAATCGCGGTCCTCGCGCAGGCGCTTCAGCAGATGCTCCTGCCGCTCCGGCGGCAGCTCCATGCCCTGCCAGCCCGCGAGCAATTCCTGTAGCTCAGAAGTTTCCACGGGCCTGTTCCTTGGTCATGCACTGCCGCAGCACCTGGTTGGCCCGGTACTGCAAATTATAAATCGCTCCGACGCTCGTCTCCATTTCATCGGCCAGTTCCGCCGGCTTCCCACCCTCCAGCGACGAATGCACCACACGCCTCATCCGCTCAGGCAGCTTCCCGATACACCGCATCAGCGCCTCGATCTGCTCGGCCCTGTCCCCCTTCGACGCATCCTCCAACTCCTCGCCCACGATCTCCACCACCTGGTGCCGAAACCGGTCCACCGCGTTGTTGCGCCGCGAACTGCTCCGGTAATAATTCAGCAGCTTGTTCCGCGCGATCCCGCGCAGCCACGCGCCGACATCCTCGCCGCGCCGGAACGTGTGCAGCCGCTTGTACGCCGTGATGAAAACCTCCTGCGCAATGTCGTCCACATCGTCGAGATGATAAATCTGGCTGGCCAGGTAGCTGCGGATCGGCAGGCCGTACGCCCGCACCACCTGCATGAACGCGTCCGAACGGCCGCGCGCCACGCCATCCATCACCTCATTCATGTTCAATTCATGCACGTCCATAATTTCACCATCGTATCCACAATCTCACGCCGCCGCCGCCCAATTGCAATCATTGGAAATTTGCGCCTCCCCAAATTCCAATCATTGGAACTTATCCGTGCGGCATTTTCCAATCATTGAAAAAAAACGGTGCGTCGCGCGGCCCCATTCAGCGGCCGATAAGATAATAAACGGTCGCGGGCTGGAGCTTGATTTCTTGCGCGCCGGTCGCGCGTGCGACGGGGCTGCCGTTGAAATCGAGTTCGGTCACGCTGAGATTCGCGGCGTCCGCGCGCTTGAATTTCACGGTGCCGGCCAGCGTCTTCACCAGCCACGGATCGTGGCCGATCAAAACAATCTTTCGCGTTCCGGCGAGAGCAGGCTCCGTTTGGAAATCCGTCGTCTTTTCCTCGGACATGACCTGCAACAAAATCTTCTGCGATTCGGCCAGCGGCTTGTCGTCGAGCGAAACGGCGATGATGTGGCCAATTTCCATGTCCGATGAAATCAGCAGATCCTTCGTCTCGAACGAACCTGTGGATTTCAACTGCCCGCTGACGCCCTGCGCGCGAGGCGCGTTGATGACGAGCAGGCCCTTTTCGTAATCGAGTTTCAGTTCGCCCGTCGTGCTCGCGATTGTCCGCGATTCGTGGTTGATGAATGGCTTCAGATCGCTGACGTTTGCGGAGGAAGGCGTGTCGGAAAAATTCACGTCCACGCGGCCGGCATAATGGATGAGCGGATCAATGCGCTGGCCCGATTTGACCTCGCCGCCTTGCGGCACGTCTTTCAAACGCAGTTCATCGAGCGAAGCGTCCTGCGGCAGAGGCGTACCTTTGAGATGGAGCAGATCTCCCCGGTTCAAATTGATCTTCGCAAGTACATCGCCGGGCGCGATGAGACTGCGGCGGAAAATCAGCGCAGTCGCCGGAAATTGTCCCATCATCGCGGGCGACATCAGCGTCCACGGCTGCATGAAAAAGCCCGGCTTCACGGACCACTGCGCGCCGTCGAGCGCGAACTGGACGATCGCGTCGCTGTGCTGGAGCGCGCCGTAGCAGGCAAGATAGAGCGGCTCCTCGGAGCGAAACCGGTTCGGGCGGTTCCACGCAATTTCGGAAATCATCGAGGGCATTCCGTTGTAGTGCGGGTCCATCGCCGGATGAGTGAACTGCCGCGGCTTGCCCGGCTCCTCCGCCTCGAAGCGAAGTCCGCAGCGATCGGCATAGGTGTGGCCGTTGCGCAGGGACCAGCCGGCGTCCTGACCTTTGTGCAGGCAGCCGAAATAACCGTGGCGGTCAATGAAATCGCCGGCGGAGTAGCTCAATTTCTCGAGCGGCCCGAAAATTTCCGGGCTGGCCGTTGTCCAGTTCGAAGCGGTGATCGGTCCCTTAAATCCGAGCGTGCGAAGAAACGCGTGAGTGTCTGCGTAAAACTTCATCTGTAATTCGAACAGGAATTGCGCGGTGTCGCAATCTCTCGCGGTTTTTTCGCTGAACATGTTCCAGAGCGGGCGAAACGCGACGCGGCCTTCCGCAGGCGCATCGCGTTTGAGTTTCTGGCTTTTCCACGCGGCGAAGGCCGCGTCGGGCGTGCCGTATTTTTTCGCGAGCCAGTCGCCAAACATTTTTTCAAGAATTCGGAGTTGCGGGTCCGGAATGTTGGCTTCGCCGAACGTCCAGAAGAAAAACGAATCCTCGTTCTGCATTTCGAGGCTCGCGACCGCCGGTTCGTCCACCAGCGTCCGGCCGTCCGGGCCGGGCGTCGTCAGCAGCGCCGTCCACCACGCGCGATAATGCTCCTGAAACTTCGGATTGAAGAACAACGCGGCGAACGGGTGTTTCTTTCCGTCGTAGCCCTCCAGCCACGGATGATTCGCGCGCGGCTCGAACCAGAGCGGGAAGTAAATCGAAAAATGCGTGTAGATGCCCTCGGCCTTCATCGCCGCGACGACATCGAGCGCGTGTTTGACTTTCGCCTCGTCCAGCTCGCCATCCTTGTTGAAATAACCACCGTGAAAGCGGACCATGTTCACGCCATGCTTCGCCAGCATCCGCGCACAGTTGCGGAGTTCCTCGCCTTTGAGATCGGCAGGCGGCCCATTGACGGCCCAGAAGCGCATCGGCATTCCATCGCGAGTGTGGATAAATTCTCCGTTCTTCACGCCGATGAATCCGCCTTCGCCGGCGAACTTCTCGTTCAGAAATCGAAGATCAATTGCCGAATCTAGCGCAAATGGATCGGGCTTGGGATCGAACGCAAACCACGCGCGGTTCTCTTCGGCCAATCGCTTGAGTTCGCCGGCCATTTGATCCGGCTTGAGAATTCCGCGCGGCACGAACGGCTCGCTGCTGAAAACCATGCAGTCGATGATGCCGTGATTTTGCGGTCCGCTCGTCATGCGAAAGCTGATTCTGTTTTCGCCCGCGTGAAGCTGGACTTTCCCGACGTTGATCCACGCAATGAAACGGAGGTCCGGCTTTCCGTCCGCCGCGATGTTGGTTTCATCGCGTTTGCCGCCGTTAAAATCCACATCCGTTTCCGCGCCGCCGTTCAGGTGGTACGAAAGTTTCGATTTCACGGGATTCGCGCGCAGCCAGAAGTCGAACTCGCCCGCCGCCGCGGCCTTGAAAACGTATTCCGCCTCGCCCGGTTTCTTCTCGTCGAAGTTCGAAATGAAGTCGCCGCCCGACAGTTGCTCGCGATGCACCTTGTCGTACCACCACGGATGCCGGTTCATTTTGTTGACGGCGGGCGCCTCGCCTTCGATCCAGATCCACTCCGCGCCAGCGCGCGCCGGCAAGAATGAAAGGCCGAGAACGGCCAGCGAAAACGCGTGGAGGACAATTTTATTCATAACCGGCCATTGACGATAAAACGTGAAACACCGTCGGAAAAGTTGTGCGAAGAATTGCCAAAGAATGCAGAGTCACGGCGCGTCTTTCAACTCTTCAAAGAAACCATCGGGAGTTTCCAATCATTGGAAACCACCGGCTGCGAAGTTTTCCAATGATTGGAAGGGCCGGCATTTTCGGCTGCGATCAAATTTGATTTACGATCAGCGTCCGGGCACGTAGGTTTCGCGCAATTCGAAGGGTCACACCCGCGGCAGTTCGGCTGACTGGAAAAGGAAAACACCATGAGAGCACTTGCGAGAATTGCGAAGATTGCGAAGAAATGCAGCGTTCTGTGCGCCGTGTTGGCTGCAGCCATCGCCGCAGTCTCGTTGACCGGATGCGACACGAACAGCGGGGACAATGTGACAACACCGACAACCGCCCTGGCCATATCGCCATCCACGCTGACCCTGACCGCCGGGGAAATCAGCACGTTCACATTCATTGCATCGGGCGGCAACAGCAACTACACATGGTCTGTCAGCACAGACAGCCTCGGCACAATCACGCCCACGGCCAACGGAAATACCGCCGTCTATCAAAGCACGACAAATGCCGGGGTCAATGTCATCGAGGTCACAGATTCGACCAGCGGTGCAGCGGCGGCCACGGTCACTCAAAAATAGCGCGAGCTGATCTTCAGGGGTAGACGCGAAATTCCCAGAGCGAATGACCGAAGGCCGTCGCCCGCTTCGTGCCGTAGTAGCGAACCCAGCGCGCTTCGACAGGCGCGAAACGGATGGTTTCCACTCCACCTTTTCCGTCATCGGTCTTGTACACGTCGGTCCAATTTTGCCCGTCGGTCGATACTTGAATCGCGTAGCTGCTGGCACGAGAAAATTCCCACACAAGTTCGACACGGCTGATTTTTGTGACCGCGCCGAGATCAATTGCGAGCCACTGCGGATCGGAAAACTCCGATGACCACCGCGTGTCGGTTCTTCCGTCCACCGCGGCTTCGGGCGAAGTCGCGCCATCACGGTTGATGCTCGACGAAGCGATGACATGCTTGCCGATGGCGATTCCATCGCGCTCGGAAATCTGTTGCGGCGATAAAACGGAAAAATCGCGAAGACTGCGAATCTGTCCAAACGGCGTTTCGAGCAGCGTGGCTTCGACTTGATAGCTGCCGGATTCGTTTGGAATGACGGCCGTGAACGCGAGGCGGTTCGAACCGAAGCCGGCAACTTCGGCGGGAAGTTTTTGCTCGCTGATTGTTTTTCCGTCGCGCGAAATCCGAAACCGCACTTCGCCTTTCCATGGCATTTCGAGATCGTTGATGACGACGACGGGAAATTCCTGCGACTTGCCGGGCGGATAATTTTCCGCCCACGTGTCAATCATCACGCCGACCGGCGCGAATGCATCGCGGACGTATTTATAAAACTCAGGCTCCCATTCGAGCTTCTTCACGTCGAGCCAGTGATCGCTGGTCTGCCCGTCGGGCCGCGAATAGCCGAGCGTCGTGAAATGAACGACCGCGGCGGCCTTGCGATGGCTTCGCCAGAATTCCGTTTCGGCGGCGGTGTATCGCGCGTAAAGCCGCCGCCGCTGCTCCGTCGTGGAATTTTCGCCGAGGAGATTCTTGTAAAGTTTTTCCGTCAGCGTTGTCGGCGTGCCGTCGCGGTTCAGCCAGAGCCAGCCGTATTCGTTGATGATGACGCCGTGTCCGTCGCCCTTCGCGCCCCACGGCGCAGAATTCGCCGTCGCGAGCTGCGAAAGTTTGAAGCCCGCGTTTTGGAAGTGATACGGATGTTCTTCAAGCACATCGCCCGGCTGTGCCGGCGGCATGTAGCTGTTGTCGCACGGGCGGCCCGACAGATCGAGCGATCGCACCTGCGCGACGGCGGGCGACGTTTCGTCGGAAGTCGTCTCGTTGCTCGCATCCCAAACCACGACGCACGGATGATTCCACCGCTCGCGCATCCACTCGGAATATTCCACCGCGAGGTCGTCGCGTTTGAGTTCTGGCGCCCACTTGCTCCAGCCTTTGCCGCCGTACCAGATCGGGAATTCGTCCTGAATCAAAACGCCTTCCTCGTCCGCGATGCGATACCAAAGCTCCGGCGGAAACCCGATGCAGTAGCGAAGACAATTCCAGTGCATGTCCTTGATCCGCTGGTGAAGTTTCCGCACCCAGTCCTCACTCCACGGCAGATCGCCGCAATCCGGGTCTTCGAAAAAACGGTAGAGCGTGATGTTGCTTCCGCGCATAAAATACGGCTTGCCGTTGAGCATCGCGCGGCCCGTCGCCGGATCGAATTTGAATTCACGCATTCCGAACCGCGTCGTGAATTCATCGCCCGCAGTTCGCACGGTCAGTTCATAAAGAAACGGATCTTCCGGCGACCACAAATGGCAATCGGAAATTTGCACAGCCGTGTCGAACGACTGTTCCCCCACCCCGCCCGAACTCTTCGCCGAATTGTCCGCCTTCGCGCGTCCCACAACTTTTCCCGTCTTCGCCTCGCGAACTTCGAACACCACATCGCCTTCGCGCGCGCCGCTCAGCCATACACGAATTCGCGCCTGCCGGTTCGAAATATCCGGCGCGACCTGGACATTCGAAATGAACGGTGCGCCCGCGAGAATCAATTCAACCGAATCGAAAATGCCGGGGATGTATCGCGTCTTCTCAAAATCAAAACCATCGGCGACCTTGTGCTGAAGCTGATCGCGACTCGCGCCGACGCGAACGACGATTTCGTTCTTCCCGGTCTTGATCGCCTTGCGGATATCGAACCAGCCCGGTGTAAAACACGGAACGTGTTCGCCGGCTTCCGTGCCGTTGATCCAAACCTTCGTGCCGAACGTCGCCTTGCCGATTTTCAGCCGCGCAAATTCCGGAATCGGTTCGCGAACATCGAACGAGCGGCGATACCAAAACGCCTCGCGCCGCGGATCGTTCTGCGTCGTGCCGTTTCGATCCGCGACTTTCGGCCCCGCCTCGACAAACGGCGGCTTCGCCATGTCGAGCAAACCCGGCACCGGAATCTCGCGATCGAACTTCACCGGAATATTCGCCAACGAACCTTCGGCAATCTGCCACTTGCCATCGAGCGAAATAGTTTTTCGTCCCGCATCGGCCGCGAAAGTTTCCAATGATTGGAAAAAAGGGAGACCCAAAATTCCAATGATTGGCAAAATGCATCTTTTGTTCATGCGTTGACGCGCCTCCGTGTTTGTCGCCGTTTTCACACAGATCGGAGAGCACACGTCTGAACTCCAGTCACCGGCTATGAT
>CAIVKH010000244.1 GCA_903906425.1 uncultured bacterium | reverse complement strand
ATGAGGCTGACGGAATCGATGGATACGCGGGGTCGCGGCTGCGAGCTGGATGGCTCTCCGCCGCGCCGTCGCGCAGAAGGTGACGAAAGAAAAATGCGAGAAAACATAATCCGGCGGTTGACACCGCCTTTCAGAGAAGACGCGTCTCTGAAGATTTGTCGCGCGGGCAGTCAAAGGCGCCGCGTGAAGTCGGAAGCGAAAATCCTCCGCCTGGAAGATGCCGATGAGTTAAGATCGAATGACGCGAATGAAAACAACGATGCGCACGATTCTGGCTGCACTGCTTGTGGTGGGCACCTCGCTTGCTGACGAATCGGCAACGCTGGCGAAAGTTCGCGACGTTCATCCACGATTATTTTTGAACGCTGCGCGACTCGATAAATTGCGCACCGCGATCACGAATACGCACGCGGAGATTTGGAAGGAAGTTCGCGATCAGGCGGATCAGTTGCTGCAGCGCGGCGCGCCGAAATATCGCGAGCAGGACGGGCACAGCGGCGCGGAGCAGCTTTATCAGCGCGAGGTCGGCAACGCGATGCCGTGTTTCGCCATGGCGTGGAAGCTGACCGGCGATCGGAAATATCTCGATGCCGCGAAATCGTGGGCGCTCGCGTCGTGCAACTTCCCGACGTGGGGACTCGGCAAAACCGACGGCATGGATCTGGCCGCGGGACATCAACTCTTCGGACTGGGGATCGTGTACGACTGGTGTCACGACGATCTCGACGCGGAATCACTCAAAACGATTCGCAGCACGATCATCCGGCGCGGCGATGCGATGTATCTGGCGGCGGCCGCGGGCAAGACGTGGTGGCAGCGTTCCTATTTGCAGAATCATCTCTGGGTGAACATCTGCGGGCTGTCAGTCGCGGGGTTTGCGACGTTCGACGAATATCCCCCGGCAACAAACTGGGTCGCCCTGGCACTCTCCAAATTCAAAACGACCATGGACATGCTCGGCCCGGACGGTGCCAGCCACGAAGGCGTCGGCTACTGGGAATACGGCGCGGAGAACATGCAGAAGTTTATGTTCCTCGCCCGCGATCTGCTCGGCGAAAATCTTTACGACCACGAATGGTGGCGCAATACGGCAGGCTATCCGCTATACCTCGGCCTTCCGCGCAATGTCTGGACCAGGCGAAACTGCGTCGTTGATCTCGCGGACGCGCCGCGAGGCCACTGGTACGGCCCGGAATATCTGCTTCGAAATCTTGCGCACGAATTTCACGACGGACATGCGCAGTGGCTTGCGCAGCAGATTGACGACGCCAACGTGGACTCGCCGTCAGCGCGATGGCTGAACCTGATCTGGTTCGATCCGTCCGTGAAACCGCGCGCGCCTTCCGACCTTCCGACGATGAAACACTTTTCCGACATCGGAATTGTATCGGCGCGGACGGACTGGTCGGGCGACGAATCGCTCGTCGTGTTCAAATGCGGCCCGCCTCTGGGCCACGATGCGACCACTAAATTGAAAACCGATGCCGGAAGTGGCCACGTTCATCCCGACGCGAATCACTTCGTCGTGTTTGGGAATGGCGAATGGATTCTTCGCGGTTCCGGTTATGTTCCGAAATTGACCGCGCTGGAAAACTCGCTCGTCATCGATGGCAAAGGACAGATGGGCGAGGGTTCGATGTGGTTCAGCGGCGCGGCCGCACTTGCCGCAAAAGCGCATCCGAGAATTCTGCGCGCTGATTCAACGCCCAGCGTCGATCACATAGCCGGCGATGCGACGGAGGCCTATCCGAAACCAAGCGGGCTTACGCGGTTCGTCCGCCACCTGATTTTCGTCAAGCCTGACGTGCTGATCATTGCCGACGACATCGTGGTCGAAAGAGCGCGGGAGCTGGATCTGTTCTTCCATCCTGAAAGAACGGTGACGCGCGGTGATGACGGAACGTTCACCGGGAAATCTGGAAAGGCCGCAATGCGTTTCGACCCGTTGACGCCGGACGGAATCAATGTTTCGATCGTCTCTCAAACTGGCTCCAATCCGCACGGCGGCGCTGGGTATAAGATGTCCGCGATCCGGCTGCGCTCCGAATCGATGCACTGGCAGAACGCCGTTGCACTTTCGTGGTCGCCGGTCACGGGCACCCCCGCCCGCGTGAAGCTGAAGCGGGATGCGACGGCGTGGCATTTCTCAGTAGGTGGCTCCGAAGTTGTCCTCGATTGGAATGAGGGCGACGTGAAGTTCAATGGTGCAAGATAGGACCACGCGGATCGCGCCAGCGATCTCAGTCGGTTGTGCTTTCACGAGCCTGTCCTCGATGCGGACGAGGTGCTGGAGAACCGCTTCGGGCGCTATCTGCACGCGAACGGAAAAAGGAAAGCAGTGATGGTGCGGCTGCTGATCGAGCCGACGCTCGCCAATTACGTCAGCGAGAAAGTGTGGCATCCGAAGCAGAAGATTGTGAAGCGTCCGGGCGGGCTCGTTGAGCTGGCGCTACCGGTGGCGGACATCAGAGACATCGAGTCGTGGGTGTTGAGCCTCGGCGAGTTCGTGCGCGTGATCGCGCCGAAGGAATTGCGCGATGCTGTACGGATGAGGCATAGAAAAGCGATCCGTTGAGCAATCGCGATCTTGCATGCTGTGTTATTTCACCCGATAGACAAAGAGAATGGACGAACAGGAAAAAGCCGAGTGGTCAAAGCTGCTCTTCGCAGCCGGAAAACTGCGTGAATTGGGGCCATATAAGGATGTTTCAGAGGAAGATATTTTCGGCGTGAAATGCCCGGATACGGGAGAAATTGCATACGTCAGCGTCATGGGCAGCCGGGGGCCGGATATTTCTGTTGCCGCATATTTGGGTACGCTCGGGCTCCAGGGATTCGAAGAGCTTCTTCACGGAAGACACTCGGAGGAAGATGGCGCGAAAAAGCTTATCGAAATACCGCACTTACAGATGTTATTTGGCAGCCGAAACAGCGTGGATGAACACGAACGTTCGGTCTTCAAAGAATTGAATCTGCACTACCGCGGCAGCCGCGCATGGCCGCAATTCCGCAGCTTCCGGCCCGGCTTCTTTCCGTGGCATTTGGATAGCGCGGAGCGGCGGATGATGAGAGTAGCGCTTGAACAATTGATTGAGATGCTTCCGCGATGGGCAGTTGTGCGGGCAGGAGCATCCGCAGAGGATGGAACTCTGCTTGTCCGCGTCCCAATAAGACTGGTCGGTGCAGTTCAATGGGAAGACCGGTTCATGCGACCGCCGGAAGAAAAGCGGGTGCTGTTCGGCGAAGTGCCGGAGGAGAAGATTGAGCGCGTAAAGGCATTGCCGTCAGGGCCTGGGCCCGAATGCGTCGCTGAAATTGATCTGCTTCAAACAAAGTTTCCCGTCATTGAGCGCAAGGGGGATCGACCGTATTTCGGCCAGATACTGGTGCTGGCCGATCCTGTTTCGTTCTACATTCTTGGCACCGAAATGTTCGGCCCTCTTCCCGATTACGATGCGATGCTATGTATTTTGCCGGGGCATTTTCTTGATGTGCTGCTGGCTGCAAACATGCGGCCAGCCAAACTTCTTCTGAGAAAATCCGCTGTGGGCGGCATTCTCGATGCGGTGGCGAGCAGGGTGGGAATCAAGACCGAGTTCCGCGAACGGTTGTGCGCTGTCACCGAGATTGAAGGTGCATTGGATAAAATGCCGCCGCCGTGAAGCTGCGCTGACCAGGAACGTTCCGCGTTCACTGCGATCGTGAGCCACAATGTTTACCGCTCCACGGTTGGATCGAAGAAAAAACGGGCATAGACGAACGCCAGTATCTCTCCGGTGACGGTCCGAAATCCTGCACTCGATCTCCACCAGCGACGACAGTCGTAATCGTGGTCTTCGGTGTTGATGATACCGATGTGAACGTCCGTTCCAAATGCCTTTTGAAACAGCAATCGCGACCGGCGGGAGTGCGCACCGAGCGAGAAGAGCGTGCATGAGGCAGGTACGCCGCCGTTCCTCTGTAGATAATCTCTCAGAGCCAACGCACACGAATAGGTGCGATCCCGCCGCACCTCACAGGATGGCACCGCACGCACTTCATTCGTACTCATGCCCAGCTTTATCAACGTGGCCGCCCCCAACTGCGCGCATGTCTTGTACTCGGACAGTGGCGCGCCTTCTGTCAGTGGACCGCCAGTGACGTACAGCATGGTGTACTTGTGCGCGGTGAATTCTGACATTGCAGCGGAAAGTGCATAATCTGGCAACCAGCCCTCGACGACCAGTGCGCCGCCAGGCATCGGATCGCTCACGGCCAGGAATCCATACGCGCTACGAGCGGCGAAGCACACGATCGCTGCGGCCAGCACGATCAGGACCAGCCAGCCGCGCCCCGTCAGCACAAGGCACTCTTTGCGGCGAAACAATCCCACCAAGCGGAATTCGTTCGCAGTGTTCCTCGTGGATTCATTGATGATTCTCATCGCACACAGTATTTAGCAGACATACAGTCAGCACATGAAGACCGGATTTGTGGGAATCAATCGAGTGCGTGTTTATGCGTCGGCCATCGCATTTCTCGTTTTGCTGGTTTGCACGGTTGCGATGCGGGCCACGCCAAAGAACCCGGACACCGATTGGTTTCATGCAGCAAAGTACGGCGTGTTCATGCATTGCCTACCGGGCAACGACGATCAACTAGCGCTGATCAAATCGTTCGACACCGCCACCGTAGCGCGCCAGCTCAGCGAAATGGGCGCGAAGTATTTCGTAATCACGCTCGGACAAAACTCCGGCTACTTCATTTCTCCAAATACAGAATATGACCGCGTGTCCGGCTACAAGGCGGGCGAACGTTGTTCGACTCGTGATCTGCCACTTGACCTGTTTCAGGCGCTACAGTCGGAAGGCATCAAGCTGATGCTGTATTTGCCGTGCCAGGTTCCGAATCGCGACGAGCGGGCGCAGAAAGCATTCGGCCTTCCGCAGGGCAAGAAGGACCAGTCGATAGATCCAGCATTTGCCAAAAAATGGAGCGCGGTCATTCAGGAATGGTCGGACCGTTACGGCGACAAAGTTTCCGGCTGGTGGTTCGATGGCGGCTACGCGCACATTCAATTCAACGATGCTATTGCCACCTTGTACGCCGCAGCTGTCAAGCACGGGAACCCACACGCTATCGTCACGTTCAATCCCGGTGTTCGCGTGATCCGTTACACGACGGCCGAAGATTACACGGCGGGCGAATTGAACGAGCCGTTCAAAAATATTCCGACGTCACGCTGGCTCGACGGTTCCCAGTGGCACGCGTTGACGTATGTCGGGGGACGCTGGGGGCGGCGCGATACGAGGTACAGCGACGAGCAGTGGGCCACGTGGGTGCGCGCCGTGACAGCAAACGGCGGTGCGGTGTCGCTGGACATGGGACCCAACTGGGATCCCAAAGCCGGCCCCATTGGATCTTTTGCTGATGCCCAGTTCAAACAGGTGCAAGCGATCAAGGCGGCGGTGTGCAGAACGCCGTGAGTTGAATTAGCAATCACTGTTCCGCTGATGTCTGCAGCATCACTTCGTTCCGTCGCAGGAACGGCAGCGTCCACGGCGGGTCAAAATATCCGTACATTGGCGGCGACAAAACATTCAAACCCTGTGCCGACATCCATGTCCTCAACTGCTCCAACATCTGCGTCTCGTTCTTCGCATTGCGCCCGCCGCTGTAACGTAGCACGGCAAACTGGCCTCCCGACATTTCCCGCATGGTCACGGAACTGTCCGCAGGTTTCGGCACCTGATCCGGTTTCATGTTCGCCGGCATCACAAACGCCATCGTGCGGTTTGAATCGTTACCGGACATGAACACCGGCGTGGTCATCGCGATCTTTTGTTTGCTGTCGTTTTTGCCCGTGATGAAACCGAACAGGCGCATGAAAGAATTGTCCGCATCACTCGGGGATTTCGTTTCCACGATCGTCAGCGCCGGATAATCGCGCACCTCGAACTTGCCGTCGGCGCGCACGACTTTGTATGGCGCAGATGCATAATGTGAACGCGTGGTCTGGCAGCCTGCGAGAATGGCTGCACCGCCAACCACCAGAACAATCAAAACAATCGTCATTTTTCTCACGGCGGCACTTTACATGTGCATGGGCGGATTGCGAATCACGAGTGGTGTGTGAATATCAGATTGTTCTCAGATTCATCGTAGCCTCTGCAATGCCATCGGTGTACTGTCGCTGCCGGTGGCGGACATCAGAGACATCGAATCGTGGGTGTTGAGTCTGGGCGAATTTGTGCGCGTGCTTGCGCCGAAAGAATTGCGCGATGCTGTGCGGGAGCGTCACCGGAGGGCAGCATTATAATTTGAATTATGTTTTCGGCGGACCCGACGAATTCCAACGCCCGCACACGGAACCGCCACGACGAATCGAATTTGTGCAGCGCATGCGGCAACGAAATTTCGCCGATCAGCTCAGTCCGACAAGATTTGTTCTACAGGGTGCCACTCGTCGGGAACAGGTCAGATTCTTTGCGGCCGGCGGCTTTCAATGCTGCGACCTTGACAGCGTGCAACTGAAGGACTGCCACAACCAGCTTTTCACTGTTTTGACGCCCCAAAAAGGCAATTCCCATGACGGCGGCGATGGCAATGATGGCCAATCCAAATGGGCCGGTGAGAAACGCGACGAGCGCCGAGGTTCCCATATACGCGACAAATGGGAGTGTTATGCCAACCCATGCGGCAATAGACGAAATGACGACACTCATGGTCGCATAGAATGCAAATCCGGTCATATAAACTGTCGCGGCAAGAACCCCTAGTGCTGCGGCCCCAGAAAGTGCGGCAATGCCGGCGTGGTCCTTGATTTTCTTTCTGGCGTCAATCTTCAGGAGCAATTCCTGTCGCCGCCCCGGGGACAATCTATCCCACATCTTCACGAACACTTGTTCGTTTATGGCACGTTCAACATAAAAAGAAGTTTGTGTTCTGACCTTGGGCTGCTCAACGCCGAAGTCCGAGGCGACGGTTTTCACGAGTTCGTGGTAATCGACACGGTCTTTTTTCACAAATGGATAGGCCATTACGTTTGTCGAAAGCCATACGATTTGCTTCTTGATCTCACCCACATCTTCCGACCTCGTCAGTTGGTTTGCAAATTTGGTTTGCAACGCGTTTGGGTTCACGAGGGCGAGCGATTTTTGAAGGCTGAGAACAGCACATCCCCATCACGGAGCTGATAGCGCGCGCCGTGCGGGTCGCCGCCCTCGCGGACGGCGTGCAGAATCGACATGTCCGCCTGCGTCAGCGCAGACGCGGGCCACGGGTAACGAAAAGGCGTATTCAAGGACGCGCCTCCCGCTGCGTTGTGCAGCGTGATGGATTATTTCGTTTGTGAATTTTCGGTCTTCGTCGGCTGCGCGGTCCGCGTCGGAAGTTGTGCCTTGTCATCAGCGGGCAGCTCAGCGGTGTGTTCGGTGCCGTCAAGCGCATGTGGACTGGCCAGTGTTTGAATGGAAGCATGAGGTGTCTCCGGAATGGTGGTTGGGCGTGGTTGCTCTTCGCGACGTAGCGACCACACGACGGTGAGCGGAATGAGCACGGCGGCGAAGATGACCGCGGCGAAGGTGAGCGCATTGGCCAGCAGCGTGCTTGTGATCTGCACGCGCACCAGGAGGCCGAGCAGGCCGATGAGTTCGCGGTTCGGCGGTTCGGTCGCCGACAGAATCCATCGCACCAGACATATCAGCGCGACGATCCCGGCAGCGATGCACAACAGTCGCACGCGCCGGTCAGGTTGCGGGTACATCGCTCTCCTTTCGGCGGCGCGCGTGCCCGTACAGGCTGGCTGCCAGCGCGCAGGCCAGCAGTGTGATGATGGCCGCGACCAGTTCGCGGTGATTGCGCAGTGCGCGGTCCTCCGCGATCACCTGCGCAGAGCGCTCGCGCTCCGCCTGTAATTCGCCGAGTGATTTGGACTGGGTCTCGAGCAGCGCGGCATTTTCCGACGTGAGCGTGGTGACGTGCTGGCGCTGAAGTGCGTTCTCGGCTGCAAGCCGGTCGCGGTCGTCATCGCAGCCTGACAACGCGGCCAGGGTGAGGAGCAGGACAATTCGTTTAAGCATGGGATACCTCCTTGGGGTTGGGGTGGGGATGACCAGCAAGGCGGGCTGGTCATGGTGATGCCGAGTGCATACGGGTCCAACCGTAGCCCGACGGCAAGGCCGCTAAAGGCCGCCTCATTGTATTATGCCCCGATTTAGGGGCTTTTTAAGCAGGCGGGAGTGGGGCGCAAAAAAGCATCGATTAGCCCGGCGGCAAGCATCGCGTCGGCGTTTTCGTTGGTGCGGATTTCCCAATCGCCGGACGCGACGAACGAGAGCCGGCGCGAGATGGCAGCCTGCACGGTCACATCCGTGCGCTCCATGTGGTGCCAGAACCATTGCAGATCGGCGAACTGCCCGCGGTCGGCGGCGTCCTCCATCCCGACAATGCGTTTAACGGTCAATCCCTCCAGGGGAATGTACCAGTCGCGCCAGGTTGTATTCGGTCGTTGCAGCGGCATGAACGAAGTCCTTCGGCTCCGTTCTGCCGGGCGGTCGGATCGATCCGTCGGGTCTCACATAGAAATCGAATGACAGGCACAACACATCGGGGCTTTGCAACCGCTGGAAGAAATGTCATTGATGACTTCCAATGATTGTAATTTCGCCGGGCGCGCTTTCAACCGATGGAGTTTGCCGCCACGTTTCAACGTCATCAAGACCGCTTGAAATGATGGGCGGCAAGGCGAGGGCTTACCGTGGCCCGTGAAACATCGGAGAACAGCAAATGTCAGGAGATGTGCTAGCGATGAGAACAAGTGTTGAAGGTGTGCGACATGCGGTTGCCTCAGCCAAAGGCACCCGGCTGGTGAAGCTAGGTCGGCTGATGCTGGCGTTATGGGCTGGCTTGAATTTGAGTCAGGAAGCGATCGCAGTGCCCGCCGATCCGACTCCGATCGTGGTTCAGCAACCGGATGGCAAGACGTTCAAACTGCGGCTGCGGGGCGATGAATTCTTTTCGTGGCGTGAAACGGTCGAGGGTTACGCGGTTGTCAAAGACGCCGACGGATTCTGGAAATATGCGAGGCCGGTGGCGGGGCGGGCGGCGTTCGCCGCGGTTCCGGCGGCGCGCGTGGGTTCAGCCGATCCGGCCGGGCTGGGCTTGAAGAAACATGCGCTGCCCGATGCGGCCTTGTTGAGGGCGAAGGTGCTGGAACGTCGCAAGGAATTGTTGGGCGAGCCTGCGGCGCTGGCGGTGCCGGCTTCGGGCGCTGGCGTATCGCCGGCACTTTCATCTGTCGCTGCCGGCGGGCCTGTGCCGCTGATTTCGGTCGCGGGGAACAAGACCATCAGGAACGTGGTGATTCTGGCGTGCTTTTCGGATCATTGGGATTCCGTGGCGGGCACGGTGACCAATACGGCCGGCCGCGTGGATGTGGGCGAGTATTCGAACCTCTTCAATCAGGCGGGCTACACGGCGGACGGCGCGGCGGGGTCGGTGCGCGATTATTACCGGGAGGTTTCGTACGGCAAGCTGACGATCCAATCCATCATCGTTCCGTGGGTGAAGCTGCCGCGCGAGTCGGCGTATTACGGCCAGGGAGTGCATGGCGGAATACCGGGCGTGCTGGCGGCGGATGCGGTGGAGGAGGCGGCGGCGGCGGGATTTGATTTTTCGCAGGGCGATTCGGATGGCGACGGCTGGGTGGATGTTTTGGACATTATCCATTCGGGCTTCGGCGAGGAGTCCACCGGCTACTCGAATGATGTCTGGTCGGTCAAGGGCGCCATGAGCAACGTGGTCACGAAGAGCGGCGTGATGATGTACAATTATCATACCGAACCGGCACTGCGGGGCAGTTCCGGCACCGGCATCGAACGCATCGGCACGATCTGCCATGAGTCGGGGCACTTCTTCGGGCTGCCGGATCTCTATGACTACAGTCCCACCAGCGACGGGTTGGGCGACTGGTGTCTGATGTCGGGTGGCCCGTGGAACGGCGTGTCCGGCACGATACCGGCGCATTTCAGCGCATGGTGCAAAACGTTTCTTGGATTCGCCCGCGCCCGACAGATCCATTCCGTGGCCGGGCTTTCGCTGCCGCGCGTGGAGGACAATCCCGTGGTGGGCATGCTGCGCGACGGGACAACGAACGGGGAATATTTCCTGGTCGAGAACCGCGCGAAGACCGGCTTCGACAACTCCGCCCAAATCTATCCCGGCCTGGTCATCTACCATGTGGACCTGAACAGCGCCAATAACGACCTGGGCACGTGGCCGCATCCGGCCGTGAAGATCGAGGAGGCCGATGGCAACGACTCGCTCGGCAGCCAGACGGCCTCGTCCGAGGCGGGCGATACGTGGACCGGCACCAGCGGGATTGCCGGCGGGTTTCGCGACCAGACCGGCAACACCAATACGAGTGCGATGCTTTACCAGGACGGGACGCTCTATAGCCGCACCAATGACACGGCGTCGTTTACTTGGAACGCACTGAATAATTTTTCCGCCGCCGGCAGCAACATGACGTTCGACGCAACAACGCTCAAACCTGCCGTGCCGGCCGGATACGCTTTGCCCGCGGATTACAGGGTCACATGGCGGGCGGGATCGCAGGCGGGCAAGTATGAAATCCAAGAAGGCGTCCAGGCGACGCTCACCAATTTCTACGATGGTGCGGAGGATGATTTGGCGATGTACGAGAACTGGTGTGTGGCTGGCAAGACGCTCCGGGTTTCCACCAATGTCAGCCACGGCGGCTCTTCTTCCTGTTATGCCATGCTACAGGCAAACTATGGGAGCGTGCAGGCATTGGTTATGCAAAAACCTTTCAAGGTCACGACCAGCACGCTCATTTCGTTCTACTTCATGTCGCATATCTCGGTGAGCAACGGGTTCCTCAAGTGCGAAATATCAAACGATGACGGCAGCACCTGGCGGACACTGGGAACGTATAATGATTATATTGATCCGTGGTCGCTGCGCTCCTATGACTTCACCGCCATCAACGCCCAAGGCATCAACGCCGGCGATATGTGCATCCTCCGGTTTCTCGCCGACATTGAGTATCCATCCGGCTGGTCATCCTTCCCGAAGCGGGGATTTGCCATAGATGACATCTCGATCACCGGTACGGAAATCGCCGGTTATGGCGGATGGACCTCGCTGTCCGATAACGTCACCACGAACTCATTCGCCATCGCCGCCAAGCCGGCCGGTGTTTATGCCTACCGCGTTCAAGCCTATGCGAACGGTGAATGGCAGGGATTCGGTCCGGAAGGAGAGATCACCGTGCATTCCAACCAGACGCCGGGGTGGACCATCACTCCCGTCGCTGGCGTGGAAGCGTATGCCGGTACGGCGTACAACGGCAACCTCAGTTCGCTGGTCACCGACGAGATGAACGACGTGCTGACCTTCAGCAAAGTCAGCGGCCCGGCGTGGTTGAACATCAAATCCGACGGAACACTCGCTGGTGTTCCGCGCCCCGACGATGCCGGCCTGAATACGTTCACCGTGCGCGCCACCGACCTCGCCGGCGCGAATGCGGACGTCACCCTGACGATTCTCGTCAGAGTCCCGCTCGCTCACTGGCACCTGAACGAACCGGCCGGGCCGACGGTGTACGATCCGGTTGGTGGCTTCAACGGCACGGCGCAGGGCAGCCTGCAGTTTGCGCAGGCCGGATTGCCCGGTGCGCCCGCCGGCAACGCAGCGATCCAGTTCAACGGTTCAAACACCGCCGTCTCCATCCCTGCGTTGAATCTGAATACCAACACCGTGACGATCACCGCGCTCATCAAGGCCAGCGGGATGCAGAACACCAACGCAGGAATCTTCTTTTGGCGCGGCGGCACCACCGGCGGTTTGCGAATGAGCAGCTCCAACGAACTTGTGCTTAGCTGGAACGGCTTCATCTACACATCAGCGCTCGTCGTCCCCACAAACCAATGGGTATTCGTTGCCGTGACTGTCGGGCCGGACATGGCCACGTTCTATCTGGCCACCAACTCGACCGTCTCTTCAGATACGAGCGCCGACACCTTCGCAGTGATCGCTTTCGACAGCTCCGCCTACATCGGCTACGACTCAGGCGGCAGCACCCGCCGCTTCAACGGCACGATGGATGACGTCGCCGTTTATGGGACCACCCTGGGCGACCCGGAGATCAACCAGCTCGCGGCCAATGCATTCACACCGGTGACCAATGCGCCGCCCATCTGTGTCGCGGATGCGACGACCACTCCGGAGAGCACCCCGGTCACGATCAGCGTGCTCGCCAACGATAGCGATCCGAGCGGCCTTCCGTTGTCCATCCAGTCGATCACGCAACCGGCTCATGGCAGCGCCTCGATCTCCGGTACCAATGTCGTTTACACGCCGACCGGACCCTACTGGTATGGTTCGGACAGTTTTACGTACAACGCCAATGATAGTCTGGGCGCCGTTGCGTCGGCCACCGTGAATGTCACCGTTGCTTTCAGCAACCACGCGCCGACATTTCCGACCAATCCATTCTCGCTCGCCAACGCACACATCGGCCAGAAATTTGCCAGCACGCTCGTGGGCAAGGCCACCGACGTGGATGCCGGCGACGTGCTCATGTACTCGAAACTCAGCGGCCCGGCCTGGCTTCAGGTCAGCACGGACGGATTGGTGTCCGGCACTCCGCAGGCTGGCGATTGCGGTCTCAACACGTTCACCGTCCGCGTGACCGACGCCTCCGCCGCCACCGCGGACGCCACGCTAACCGTCAATCTGAATTGCCCGATGGCCAACTGGCGCTTGAACGAATCGTCCGGGCCGACGCTCTACGATTACATGGGCGCTTTCAATGGCACGGCGGTGGGAAGTCTGGTGTACACGCAAGCCGGTGCCCAGGCGACCGCCGGCAACTTTGCCGTCAAGTTCAATGGCTCCGACGCGGCCGTCTCCTTCCCGGCGCTGAACTTGAACACCAACGTCCTGACCATGACCGCGCTGATCAAACGCAATGGCAATCAGGCCACCAGTGCGGGCATCGTCTTCTGGCGCGGCACCGCCGGGTTCGGACTGCGCTTCGGCGACGCCACGACGTCCACCAACCGGCTCGCATTCGTTTGGAACGGTTTCGTGTGGACGACGGGTCTCACCGTGCCGGACAACCAGTGGACGTTTGTCGCCGCCTCAGTCGGACCGGATATCACCACCATCTATATGGCGACCAACTCGACCATTTCTTCCTCTGTCTTGGGCGGCCCGTTCATCAACGCCGCCTTCAGCAGCGCCGCATACCTTGGCTACGACACCGGCGGCGCCACCCGCCGCTTCAACGGCACGATGGACGACGCGGCCATGTATGGCCGGACCTTGGGCAGCGCCGAAATCAGCGACCTCGCCGCGACAGCGCTCGCCCCAGCCGCGCCAGTCGTGACGCTGACCAGCCCGGCCGACGGTGCGACGCTGACGAACGGCACGATCAATCTCAGCGCCTCCGTTGTTTCCAACAATCACAGCATTGCCTCGGTTCGATTCTACGACGGACTCGCGTTCCTCGGTGAAGACACGACCACGCCCTACAGTTTCGACTGGAGCGGCATGACCAATGGGAGCCACGCCGTGAGCGCCACAGCCCTGTATGAGGCCGGCAACTTCATCGGTTCTGCGCCCATCACCGTCCACGTGACCAACGCTCCTCCGTCCGGCTATGTCGCGTGGGCTGGCGCGATCACAAATGGATTGATCAACTATGACCAATGCGCAACCTGCGACGGCTATCCGAACCTCCTCAAATACGCGACCGGTTCCAGCCCGACCAATTCGGACAATCTCGCGAAACTGAACGCGGCGAAGGCGACCAACGGCTTCTTCGTGCTGAACTTTAATCGCAACACGAACGCGAGTGACATCACGCTGATTGCCGAGGGCAGCTATGGCGCGACGAACGACGCGGCATGGAATGGAATCGCCACGAACATCAGCGGCTCCTGGGGTGGCGCGCCGAATGTGACAGAGAGCGGAACCGGCACGCCCGTCACAGTCACCGTGCAAGACGCCGCGTCGCCCGCAACAAATCGTTTCCTCCGATTGCGCGTGACGCGGCCTTGAGGTAAGGCTTATTGGAATCGAATGACGTGGCGCGATGCGCGCAATGCCGGTTCCGCTCGATCGCATGAGAAGATGGCGATGTCTTGGTTGTGCGAGATTGCGTGCCGCGCCTTGTTCGCCAGGGCGAGAGCGATGACACAGCCGTCGTGAACGCCCGATGGCGCATTATACGTGATGGTTCCGTTGCTGGTGACGGCGTACTCGTAACGCTTCAACTCATTCGTCAGAAGATTCCACGCGGCCGGCCATGAAATCTGTCGTTGTTCCGTCGCGACGATGAGCCGTTGAATCAATTCGGTCTTCGCCTGGTTCGTGAATTTGACCGCCTCGATGCGCGGCCACACGACGGAAAGATCGTCAAATATCGGATCGCCCGCTCCGGTTGCGTCCATGACCCAAAACCCGCGCCCTTTCAGGCAGAACGCGAGAATGCGCTCTTTCTGAATCGGCCAGTCGAGATGATTGAACCGTTGGAAATCCACACAAGCGCCGTTTTCTTGTCCATCGCGATCAGCACCGTCCAGTCGGTGTGCTTCGCTATGTCGCAGCCGATGGCGATGTTGCCGGTCTGCGTAGGGATCGTCGGCAACAGACACGCTTCCATATTTCGGAAGACGCCGGCGGAATCCTCGAGAAATTGCGCCTCGTATTCCTGGCGGAAAATATCCTGCGACGTCGTGCGCCGGGCCTCTTCAAATTCCTCACGCGGAAAATACGGATTTTCCAAACTGGAGAAGCTGTAGCTTCGATAAAGTTTTTCAGCCGGGTCGAGGCCGCGTGAATGAAAATCGAAAAACCAGTTCCGGGCGCGCGGCGTTGAAATCAAAACGGCCCAGCCCTGTTTGTCGGACAGAGTATAAAATTCTAAATATGCCAATAATATATGCGTATTGTACTTGCATGTACCGCAAATGTATCGTACATTGAAAGCCTAATGAACCCTGTACCACACCGAATGAAACGCGGCCGGAAATTCGCGTGGCCGCGTATTCGCAAGCGACGAAATCCCTCTGGTGTCACCGCATGGCGCGTGGACGCCGGGAAGATCGGCGGCAAGCGCCTGGTCAAACAGTTCAAGACACCGGAGGAAGCCGACGCATACGCCACCGAGTTGCGGGAGCAGCGAGTCGCGGAACAGAAGGCCGCGCGCTTTGAGCGGAAGAACCGCGCCGTCTCGCTGGCGAATCTGAATGACGAGCAGCGCGCCGACGTGCTTTCCGCCTTCCGCATCTTGCAGGGGTCGCGAGGCACCCTGTCGGCCGCCGCGAAGTTCTGGCTCCAGCACTCTGCCCCCGCCACCACGCGCACGTGCAACGAAGTCATGGCCGAACTTTTGCAGGCGTGCGTCGCGTCCAACCGCCGCATTCGAACCATCGAAAGCTTGCGATGCCTCCTGAATCACTTCATGGTTGCCTACGGCGCACAACCGATTGCGAGTGTCACGACTCAAGACCTTGTTAACTGGATGGAAGAACGTGTGGGCAAACTCGCTCCCTCGTCACGCGCCACCTATCGGGTGATACTCAACCGTCTCTTTGCCTTCGCCGTGCGCCGCGGCTATCGCGAAGGCAACCCCGTTATTGCATTGGAGCGGCCCATTCGCGACGAACTTGAGCCCGAAGTTCTCACACCCGCACAAGCTCGCTGCCTCTTAAGCGCCGCGCAAGCTGTCGATCCCAGGATGGTCCCCTATTACGCGATCGGTCTCTTCGCCGGCCTCCGCACCGAGAACGAACTGCGCAACCTCGACTGGCGCATGATCGACCTCAGCGAACGAACCATCGAAGTCATCGCCGCCACGGCCAAGAAACGCCGCCACCGCACGGTCGAAATCAGCGACAACCTGTTGGAATGGCTCGTGCCGCACCGACAAGACTCCGGCAAGATATTCTTTACGACATGGAACCGCGACAAGGTCCGCGTGAAGTCCGGTTTCCAGTGCCCGCGCAACGCGATGCGGCATTCCTTCGCCTCCTATCATCTGGCGGCACACAACGACGCGGGAAAGACGGCGATGCAACTGGGCCACCCGCGCGACATCGAGATGCTCTTCCGCCACTACCGCCGGCTGGTGAAGGCATCGGATGCGGCGGCGTACTGGGACATCCGACCAGAGCCGGCCGCCATCATCCAGTTGAACGCGCTGGCAGGCTGACATCGCCAGGAAATATTTCGTACTTAGGCGACGGCAGTCGCGTCGAAATCGCCTGTAAACACGGGCCTGCGCGCACACTCGTGAACGCCCCGCGCATTCATGTGTCGCCCGAAAAGTTGACGCACATGGGCGACGCACGTAGGTTGCGGGTCATCAGGAACGGCTGATTCTCGATCCAGGAGTTCTGGGCGAGTAGCAGCCGCACGGGAACGGACGATGCGGATGGTGGTAACCATGTCCGCAGGGTGCGGACGATTGAGGGTCCGAAGATGCGTTCCGTCCGTGCCAAGAACATACCGCTTCTTCTCGCCATGTGCGAGAAGCGGCATTCCAACCGGTCGCTTGCCAAAGCCGCCGGCATAAGTCCGGGTCATTTCTCGAAGATTCTTAACCAGCGATTTTCGCCGACGGAATACACCCGCGTCAGGATCGCCCACGCCCTTGATGTGCCGGAAGGGCAGATATTCCCGGAGGCCTCGCCATGATTCCGGGCAACGATACCGCCACGCTGGCAGTGCCGACAAAGTTTGCGCGCAACGAATACGGACCGCGCCTCAACGAATCGCAGGCGCGGGCCTTCACCGGCATGACGCCCCAGCAATTGAAGTCATTGCGGCGCTCACGCGCCGTGAGGTTCTACCGTGTTGGCCATCGCACCGTCGTGTACGACCGCGACTCGCTGGCCGCGTGGCTGGCCGTTCGCGTCGTCGAGCCGCTCGGTTTTCGAAATTGATGCGCGCCAATTGCCGGCGCGCTCTCCGCCCGACAACTCCGCTCAGGAAGGATCGAAAATGACTCCCATGCAATTCATCCGCGAAGAATGTGCCAGCCATCAGCCAGACGGCTCTTGCGCTGGCGTCGCGATCAACCGCGACCTCACGATGCCGTTTGCCGCGCCGAAGCCTCGATGCCTGATCTCGGCAGGCCGGCGCTGCGCTTACTTCGAACGGTGCGTCGTCCCGATGGGTGACTGGACAACCGAACCGCGGCGCAAGGCCGCCATTCAAGAGGCCATCGCCGGATACCGCCGCCTGACCAGGCAAGGCGAGGATGTCTCGCGGCAGTGTCCGGACTGTGACGGGCCGATGGCTCGGGGCAGCCGGTATTGCCCGGAGTGTGCGGACAAACGGCGCAAGCAGACCTACCGGAAGAAGAACGCGCGCAGAGGGATCACGCTGACCACAGTTGTTTCCGAAAATGGGCCGAAAACACCAATAAAACAGGGGGTTATTTTGCCCGTTTGTCGAAACCCGATAGAGGACAGCCATCCCCCACAAAGCGCCGTAACAACTGTGGTCAAGGGAGCGGCATCATGAGACACGCTGCCTACTGTCATCAGTGCCGGAAGGAAACCGAGACGATTCCGCTGAAACTTTCGTCGGGACACATCGGCAACTGCTGCGGGATCTGCCGCGCATTGAGGAAGGGCCGCCCCTTCCTGTCGCGTGCCGCGTTCGCTGCTTTCACCACCGACAAACAAATACCGATGCCCGCCCGGGCCGAGGGTACACATGAACACCAAACCTGCCCGTAAGCCGCGCCTCACATCCCGACGTGGCTGGTTTCGCGTTGATCGCCACGACCTGGAGTTGCTCCGCGAACACACTTCGACGCCGGCCGCGCTAGCCGTCTGGATCGCCATGCTGGATCTGGCCAACGGCAGCCGCGGCGACACCTTCACGGCAAACATCGCCCTCATCGCGCACAAGGCGCGAATCGGCTACCGGACCGCGTGGGCCATGATCCGTGAACTCGAAACGCTCAAGTTGATTTCGCAGATTCGGGACATTCCAGACAACAGACGGCAGCCGCAAGGCCCGTCCACCTTCACGATCCTGACGGGAGGGTATGCAATAAATGCATACCCCGTATGCAAACGACGACGCGCTTCGTTTGCAGACAAGGATCAAGAATCACCAAAGGTGATTCATAAAGAAGAAGGCGCGTCTCAGAGTCGCGCCGCTTCGCCTGAAGCTCAGCGGCGCGAGGACGCGCCACGGGAAGAAAAGAAGCCGGCGCGCGGTCCGCGGGCGTGGTTCACGGAGGCGGGGCGATGAACGCAGAGCAAATCGATAAGGCGCGAAAAGAAATCTCCTTCCTTTGCTTCAAGAGCATAAGGAAGAGCGCAGAAGAAAATCTGGCCAGATTCTTGCGCGGTGAGATCACACGCGAGCGTTGGAAAATCGAACATGGCGCGTTCCGCAGTATGGACGACGAACTTCTCTCGCGCGAAATTCCCGCACAATACAGCCGAGCCACCATGGACGACGCGCGCGACAAGGAGGCATTCAAAGAAGCCATCGACTATGGCGCGGACGCCACCGACGAAAATCCGGCGAAGAAGAACGGCGTGCTTCTCTTTGGTCCTAGCGGATCGGGCAAGACGTGCGCGGCATACGCGCGGCTCATCGAATGGTCCGGAAGGAGCATCACGCATATTTCCGCCGTCGAGTTGTCCGAACTGATTCGCGACAAGTCCCTTCATGACGCCCGCGGCCTCGCCCGCATCCTGCGCTATTTGAAAGGCACTCCCTCCGACGAGGACGAAGACATAGAGAAATACGATGATAGCGGGCGCTGGTTCGGGTCCGACGGGTTGCTGATTGATGATATCCACGTCCCCAAATTGACGCCGGCCTACGCACAAGCCCTGTATTCCATCATCGAATCACGGACCAGCCGCAGCGATCACCTGATCGTCACATGTCAGCTCACCGGCAATCGCCTGCTCGACAAACTCGCCGCCGACAATCCCGGATTGCGCGACACGGCCATCGCCATCATCCGCCGACTCGTGGACAACTGCCATCCCATCGAATTCCACTACGACAATGGCATGTAGTGAACCGCGTCACAGGAAAAAGGCCGATGAGAATTGGTGAATCCGCCGGCAACCGACATCTTCCAATCACTGGAAATCATCGCCGTGCAGAGTTCCAGTCTCTGGAATTTTCGATTCTGGTGACACCAAAGAACCGGATCGCATTTCAAAGAATTTTGAGAACGAACTGATAACTATGTTTGCGCGGCAAATATCTATTGTATTGCACGGCGTGAAATGATTTATTTCACGACATGAATGGAATCAAACTACGTTGGTTTGTTAAGAATCTCGAAACCGCTCTTCGGGTGATGCCTGTTACGGTCGTCACAGGGGCACGGCAGACCGGCAAGACAACGCTGGTCAAACACAGCGATCCGAAGCGTGCCTATTTCACTCTGGATGATGTTGGTGTTCTCGACCAGGCTGAACGAAATCCTGATGCGTTGACAGGAAGTCGCCCGGTCACGCTCGACGAAGTCCAGCGCACACCGTCGTTGCTGCTGGCCGTCAAACGCGCCGTGGACGAACGACGGAAAGCCGGAGATTTCTTGCTGACCGGCTCGGCCAATCTTCTGCTCATGGATCGCGTGGCCGATACGCTCGCGGGCCGTGCAGTCTATTTGGAATTGCCGCCCTTTTGCCCCGCGGAATGGACGCAGCGAAAAGATGCACTCCTGCCACTCGACCGGCTGTTCGCACCCGATTTCGACTTCCGCGAATGGCCCAAGACGCCCGGCGACTGGCCGGCATGGCTCCTGCGTGGCGGCTTTGCGCCTGCGCTCTCCGCAGTCGGCGACGAGGAACGCGGTGTGTGGTTTTCAGCTTATGTGCAGACCTATCTCGAACGCGACCTGCGCCAGTTGAGCGCAGTGTCCAGCCTGCCGGATTTCCAGCGTGTCATGGCGCTGGCCGCCCATCGCACGGGCCGCCTCTTGAATCAGGCCGATCTGGCCCGCGACGCGGCCCTCACGCATCCGACCACGCACCGCTATTTGAATCTTCTCGAGACCGGCTGCCTCGTCACCCGCATCAGGACGTTTGCAACCAATCCCTCTGTCGCGCTCGTCAAGACGCCCAAATTGATATGGAACGACTGTGGCCTCGCTGCCGCGCTCGCAGGAATCAGGACGGCTGCCGATGTCGTGAAGCGTCCCGACGCCGGCTTCTGGCTTGAACAGACACTTTATCAAACTCTGCAAACGTGGCGCGCGCTCGACCCGCTACATCGCAGACTCCATTTCTGGCGCGACCGTGCTGGACACGAGGTTGATTTCATTCTGGAACAAGATGGAAAACTCGTGGCCTTGGAAATTAAGGCGGGCAACACCGTGACAAGCGCCGACGCTGCCGGTATCCGGGCCTTCCAGGAATCGCTCAAGAAGAAACAGCCACTCATCCGCAGTGCCGTGCTCTGCGCGGGCCAGAGCCGCCCGCTCGAAGCGGAAATCCTCGCGCTACCGTGGGGCTGGATGGTTCCGTCCGCCTGATACCGGCACTTCTACGCCGGGACAGCCTAGCCAGCACATCTGAAGATCTATTGCCCGCACTCTCGATTCTCGAAAGCCGGAACTACCTTCGTGAACTGCCTGACGCCACAGCGCCCCGGCGAGGCCGCAAGCCGTCGCCATCGTTCACCGTTAATCCGGCAACACACGCCGCAGACTGATTTTTCGTATTTATCGTATTTATCGTACTAACCCGGAAACCGAAAAACCCCTGTGTCCAAGAGAACGGAAGAGAAAATCGTCTCCAGATCACCACTCCCCGCCTATACGATAAATACGAAAAATACGATTTAATCGTCCCGCCGTCCGTCATCGTGATTTTCCAATCTTTGGAAATCAACGCCGCCGGAATTTCCAATCATTGGAAAAAATCGCGCGCGACCTGTGCAGATGCGGAGAGCAACAGCCGTTGCCGGTTGGCGCGGTCATCTGTTAGCTTCCGCAACCCATGGCGACGGATGCGAAAATATCGGAGGCGGACAGCGTCGAGAAATTCATCGTGCGCTGGTCCGATGCGCCGGCCTCCGAGCGCGCGAATGCGCAACTTTTCCTGACCGAGCTTTGCGAGGTGCTCGACGTGCCACGGCCCGATCCCGCGGCGGATTCCGGCTACTCGTTCGAATATCCCGTCACCCATCAGCACCCCGACGGTTCGACGTCAACGGGCCGCATCGATCTCTACAAACGCGGCTGCCTCGTGCTCGAAGCGAAGCACTTCAAGCCCGACGAACCGAAGCCGGACGATCTTGCGAAAGCCGCCGCGCTCGCGACGGGAAAGAAAAAGAAATCCGGCGCGCCCGCCCGCGGCACCGATGCGTGGGACGCCGCGATGCTCACCGCGCGCGGCCAGGCCGAGCGCTATGTCCGCTCGCTGCCCGCCTCCGAACCGAATCCGCCGTTCATGCTCGTCGTGGACATCGGCGACACGTTCGAGGTGTTCGCCGATTTCACGCAGGCCGGGAAGGCGTATCTCCCTTTTCCCGAGCCGCGCACCTTCCGCTTCCGTCTCGCCGATCTGCGACGCGATGAAATCCGCGAGCGGCTGCGGCTGATCTGGACCAACCCGCTTTCGCTCGACCCGTCGCGCGTCTCCGCACGCGTCACGCGCGAAGTTTCGAAGCACCTCGCCACGCTCGCCATTTCGCTGGAGAAGGCCGGCCACGCGCCCGGTGTCGTCGCGCAATTTCTGACGCGCTGCCTCTTCTGTATGTTCGCCGAGGATGTCGGCCTGCTGCCCGACCGCGGATTTTCCGGACTGCTCAAATCCATTCCCGACAGCGGCGAAGGCTTCGTCAAAATGATGAACGTGCTCTTCGCCGAAATGCAGAAGGGCACCGACTTCTCCGTCGTGCTGCGGAAGAAACTGCTCCGCTTCAACGGCGGACTTTTCGAAGACTGCACCGTGCTTCCTGTCAACGCCGACCAGCTCGCGCTGCTGCGCGAGGCCGCGGGCAAGGACTGGCGGCACGTCGAGCCCGCCATCTTCGGCACCCTGCTCGAACGTGCGCTCGGCGGTGAAGGCGAACGCCACAAACTCGGCGCACACTTCACGCCCCGCGCCTATGTCGAACGCCTCGTGCTGCCCACCATCATCGAGCCGCTGCGCGCCGAATGGGAAAACGTACGCGTCGCCGCCGTAGCCCGCGCCCGCGCCGGAAACCTCGACGACGCCCGCAAGGAAGTCATCGCCTTCCATGACCGGCTGCGCAGCATTCGCATCCTCGACACGGCGTGCGGCTCCGCCAATTTCCTTTATGTCGCCCTCGAACACATGAAACGGCTCGAAGGCGAAGTCCTCGATTTCGCCGCCGGATTTGGCGAAAACTTTTTCCTCGAACTCTCCACCCACGCCGTGGACCCGCACCAGTTCCTCGGCATCGAGATCAACCCCCGCGCCGCCGCCATCGCCGAACTCGTCCTCTGGATCGGCTACCTCCAGTGGCATTTCCGCACCCGCGGCAACACGCTGCCCGAGGAACCCGTCCTCAAAAAATTCCGCAACATCGAATGCCGCGACGCCGTCCTCGCCTACGACGGCGAGCCGCAGCCCGCGCGCGATGAAAAGGGAAACGTCATCACCGTCTGGGACCGCCGCAGCGAAAAAGTCGATCCCGTCACCGGCCGAAAAGTTCCCGACGAAACCAAGCGCGTCCCGCTGCTCACCTACGCCAACCCGCGTCCCGCCATCTGGCCCGATGCCGATTTCATCATCGGCAATCCGCCGTTCATCGGCACCGCGCGAATGCGTGAAGACCTTGGTGACGGCTACGCCGAAACGCTGCGCGCCGCCTATCCGTCCGTGCCGGAGTCCGCCGACTTCGTCATGTACTGGTGGAACAAAGCCGCCGAACTTGTGCGTGCCGGCAAGGTGCGCCGCTTCGGACTCATCACCACCAACAGCCTTCGCCAGACGTTCGCCCGTCGCGTCGTGCAGACGCACATGAGCGCGAAGCCGCCGCTGTCGCTCGTCTTCGCCATCCCCGACCATCCGTGGGTGGACACCGCCGAATGCGCGGCGGTGCGTATCGCCATGACCGTCGGCGAAGCGGGCGAACACGACGGCGAACTTCTCGAAACCACCGACGAACAGCCGCAGGACGACGGCGCAACCAAAGTAGCTTTCAAATCGCAGCGCGGGAAAATCATGGCTGATCTGACCGTTGGAGCGAACGTCACGAGCGCATTGGAACTCAAAGCCAACGAAGGCATGAGTTGCCCCGGCGTCCAATTGATGGGCGAAGGCTTCATTGTCACCGGTGAAGAGGCCAAGGAGCTTGGACTCGGCAATATCGTTGGTCTTGAGAAACACATTCGGCCCTATCGAAACGGTCGGGATCTCGCAGACGTTGTTCGCGGAGTTTACGTGATTGATCTGTTTGGTTTGTCGTCAGATGAAGTTCGTCAGAATTTTCCGGCTGTCTATCAGCGCGTGTTCACACGCGTGAAGCCGGAGCGTGAAACCAACAATCGCGCAAGCTATCGGGAGAAATGGTGGATTTTTGGCGAGCCGGTGAAAACGACGCGAGAAGCGCTTGATGGCCTGCCCCGCTATATCGCGACGATAAAAACTGCGAAGCACCGCGTATTTCAATTTCTGAGCGCTTCGATTATTCCCGACAGCAAGCTCATAAGTTTTGCGAGCGACGACGCGTTGATGCTCGGTGTTTTGAGTAGTCGTATCCACTGCCTTTGGGCCTTGGCCGCTGGGAGCTGGCTTGGCGTTGGCAATGATCCGACCTATGTGAAATCCGCAAGTTTCGAGAAGTTTCCGTTTCCAGCGTGCGGGGAGGCGGAGCGGGAGCGGATACGGAAGATCGCGGAGGAACTGGACGCGCATCGCAAGCGGGTTCAGGCGAAGCATCCGGGGCTGACGCTCACGGGGATGTACAACGTTTTGGAAAAACTGCGCGGCGGCGGAAGCCTGACGGCGAAGGAAAAGAAAATCCACGACGACGGACTGGTGTCGGTGCTGAAGCAACTGCACGACGATCTGGACGCGGCGGTGGCGGCGGCCTACGGCTGGCCCGCGACGCTGACGGACGCGGAGATTCTCGAACGCACCGTCGCGCTGAACGCCGAACGCGCCCGCGAAGAGGAACAGGGCATCGTCCGCTGGCTGCGGCCGGACTATCAGACCAGAGGTCAGAAGTCAGCGGTCAGAAGTCAGACGGAACTGGCGTTGCCGGTCGGTAAATCGGCGACGAAGAAAGCAGCCGGCAAAGCGGCATGGCCCGAGACGCTTTCCGCCCGCGTCAGCGCCGTCGAATCCTCCGTGCGCGCGGCCGGCGTGCCCGTCTCCGCCGCAACGATCGCGACCAACTTCAAGCGCGCCCGCGCCGCCGACATTTCCGAAATCCTCGAAACGCTCTGCGCCCTCGGCCGCATCCACCGCGCGCCTGCCTCCGACCACTTCATCGCCTGACGCGAAAATTTCCAATCATTGGAAAATCAGGACAGGCAGACTTCCAATGATTGGAAATGACGAACGAAGTGAAACCGAACGGAACAACCATGAAACACCCGCTCACACTCCTCACCGCCCTGCTGCTGGTGCCGCTGGCCGGGCTGCACGCTGTCGATGCGCCGAAGCCGAACATCATCATCATGCTCGCGGATGATCTCGGCTATGCGGATCTGGGTGTTCAAGGTTGCACCGATGTGCCGACGCCCCAGATCGACTCCATCGCGAAACAGGGCGTGCGATTTACCGGTGGTTATGTCACGGCGCCGGTGTGCAGTCCGAGCCGGGCGGGGTTGATCACGGGGCGCTACCAGACACGGTTCGGCCATGAGTTCAATCACCCGCTGGCGGACCGCGCGCCTGTCGGTTTGCCCGTGACGGAGAAGACGGCGGCGCAGTGGTTCCAGGACGCGGGCTACGTCACCGGCCACATCGGCAAATGGCACCTGGGCAATCCGAAGATGCCGGCGTTTCATCCGAACGCGCGCGGGTTCGCCGAGGATGTCTGGTTCCCCGGCCAGAAAAAAATTCCGCCGCTGACGTTTTTTCGCGACGGCACTGTCGGCAACGTGGACGACCGGTACGTGGACGAGGCGATGGCGCGCGAAGCGGCGGCTTTCATCGACCGGCACCGGGTGCAGCCGTGGTTTCTCTACCTGGCGTTTCTGACGCCACACCAGCAGCTGGACACGCCGCCCGGCACGGAAACGCCGTTTGCCAACATCGCCAACACCGAACGCCGCAAGTGCGCGGCGATGCTGACGCTGCTCGACGGCAGCGTGGGGCGCGTGTTGCAGGCGCTGCGCGAGTCGGGGCAGGAGAAACGCACGCTCATCGTGTTTCTCAGCGACAACGGTGCGCCGCCGAAAAACGGTTCGCGCAACACGCCGTTGAAAGGCGGCAAAGGCTCGACGTGGGAAGGCGGAATTCGCGAGCCGTTCGTGATGCAGTGGAAAGGCGTCCTGCCCGCCGGGCGTGTCGTGGATGCGCCGGTGATCTCGCTGGATTTGCTGCCGACGGCGTTGGCCGCCGCCGGTGTGACCTTGCCGGCCGGTGCGAAGTTCGACGGCGTGAATCTGCTGCCGTTTCTCACGGGCCAGACCGCGCAGCCGCCGCACGCGTCGTTGTGCTGGCGGTACGGCGACCAAATGGCCGTGCGCGCCGGTGCCTGGAAACTCACCCGCGCCAAGGATGCCGCCGCACAGCCGCCGGTGCTGACGACAGGGCTGTTCAACCTGATGGATGACCCCGGCGAACAACACGATCTGTCCGCCGTGCAACCCGACAAGGCCAAGGAGCTGCAAAAAATCTGGGACGATTGGAACGCCCAGAATGTGGCCGCGTTGTGGACCAGCACTTCCAACGAGGATGAACCCAAACCCGCCGCCAAGAAACCGGTGAAACAATGAGTACCGCGAACATCCACAAGCAAGTGCTGTTCATCCTCCTGCTGGGGTTATCGGCGGGGTCAACTCTTGAATCTTGAGACTCGTCAACAAGGCACACTCCCATAAACAAGCTCACATCACTCACCCTCACCGTCCTGCTGCTGGTACCGCTAGTCACGCTCCACGCTGCCGATATGGAGAGGCACCTTGAATTATTCGAGCCCGCCGATGGAGAAAAGCTCATCAACTACCATCCGCATTTCCAATGGCACGGACCGGAGATGACCCTCGACTATCAACCCGAGTGCGAGATTCAAATCGCTACAGAACCCGGCTTTCAAAAATTGGTGGCCACGGACGTGATTGGCGGCGGGATGAACCGGTTTTATTCGATGGTCAGCCTGACGGAGCAACGCGATTACTTCTGGCGGGTGCGCGTCATGAAGCCCGATGTCGGTCCTTGGTCCGACACGTTCAAGTTCACGGTCGTCTCGCCCGAACAGCAGTTTGCGATTGCAAGGGGCAGTGACAGCATCACGGTTCTGGACACGCTGCGAAAGGCGGCGGCGACGGCGAAGGCGGGTCACACAGTGGAGGTGGTTTTCGAAAAAGGAGATTACT
>CAIVKH010000243.1 GCA_903906425.1 uncultured bacterium | reverse complement strand
TTGCGCAACTGGAGAGTGTCATCGGCCAATACATCGCGACCAACAACCAAAATCCAAGGCCGTTTGTCTGGACCCAAAAGGTCGACGAAATCCTCAACAAGGTGCGCCATTGTAAAGCTGCGTCTGTTACACAACACTAGTATCCAGCACTTGGCCAAATTACGGAATCGTCGCCGAAAACCAAAAATCACTGCCGGCCTCCCATCCGGTCGAGCAAATCGAAAAAATTCAATTCGCGCGCGGCGTGAAATGGAGGCGCGGCGTGGCGGGGCCGGCGACTATTTCGAGGATGCGCGCAGCGACTTTTTCGTAAGAATTCCCTGCCGCAAATTGGAGGGCAGCGGCGGACTGGCGCGCGAGCGCGGCGGGAGCGAGAAACTTCGATATGGCTCCGGACAGCTCGGCGACGTCCGGTGCGGCCGATACGCGTGCTGTGACTTCACAGGGCCAGTCGGCGGCGGCGGCTATGTTGGTGATGACGGGTGTGCCGGCGGCCAGGAGGCTGTTGATGGCCGCAGAACTTTCGCCGTGCGAGCGCGAGCGCATCTGGACGGCGATCTGGGCGCGGTTTAACCACGCGTCGAACGCGGCGCGTGGCATCCGGCCGGTGTAGGTGATTCTTTCCGCGACGCCAAGTCCGGCGGCGAGCTGGCGGAGTTCGGCGAGGATGTTGTCATCAACGTGCCCGACGAATACGAGCCGGTGGTCGCGCGGCGGCAGCGCGGCGAAGGCGCGTACAAGCTGGTCGGCGAGTTTGAACGCGTTCACGTGGCCGAAGTGGGCGATGATCCACGGCGGCTGGAATCTGTCCGCGACGACGCCGGGCGCGACATCGGGAAAGGCGAGGGGAACGATGGAGACGGGTGGAAGCGCGAAGTCCGCCGGGAGATTCTCGCGCAAGAGCTGCGCCGCGTGTCCCGAATGAACGATCAGGCCGCGCGCGCCCGTGGCCAGATATTCCAGAATGCCGGCCGGCCGGCCGGAAGTCGGATCAGTTTTTCCGATGGGCGGCGCGTGGCCGAGCACGATGTCGTGCAACCATAGCCATCCGGGAAAATCGGCCGCGAGCTGGAGCGTGTCATGGTGGTGCGGGCTGTTGCCCATCGTGTAGATGACCGCATCGTAGGCGGCGGGGCTGATGAGCGCGCCCAGGCTCGACGCGGAGAGGCAGCGCGCGCGATACAACGACGGCGAGGGCGCGGAACCGGGCGCGGTCATGAAGACATCGAGGCGGCAGTGCCGCTGGAGTTCCTCGCAGATGCGTTCGTTGTAGTCCGCAATGCCGCTGGCCGCAGGCGGCAGGGGGCCGACGAGCGCGATGCGCCGCTGGCGCGGCGCGGGCAGGCGCGCGCGGCGGTTCAGAAAATCCGCGGCGCCCTCCAGCGCCCCGACGGTGCGCTCGGCGACGCGTTCCCACGTGTGCTCGCGCGAGGCGGCGATCCCGCGCTTGATGATCTCGCCGCGGAACCCGGAATCGGTGAGCGCGCGCGATGAGCGAGGCCATCTCCGCGGGCGATTCCGGATCGAAGGTGGCCTCCGGCATTCCGAGCACCTCCGGCAGCGATGACGTGTTCGACGTGATGGTGGGGCAGCCACACGCGGCCGCCTCGGCGGCGGGCAGGCCGAAACCCTCGTACAGGGACGGATAAACATTCAGCGTGGCGTGCTGATAAAAGGTGATGAGCCATTCGTCGGAAATGCGGCCGGAAAAGATGAGCCGGTCGCCCAGGATCTTCGCGGCGGGCATCGCGAGATAGTCCCTCATGCCCTCGTCGCCGAACGTCCCGACGACAAGAAGCTTGATGCTGCGGGCGACGTCGCCGGGCAGCAGGGCCATGGCGTCCATCAGGCCGTGGAGATTTTTCCGGCGCTCGCTGCTGAGCACGGCCATGATGTAGGGGCCGTCAAGTCCGAGCGCCTCGAACGGCTCGCGCGGCGGCGGCGCATCCGCGGGCGGTGGCCTGAACCGGTCGTCTACGCCTGCGCCGATGGTCGCAATGCGAGCCGGATCGACGCCGAGCAGCTCGATGGCATCGCGCCGCGCGCTGTCGGAAATGGCCAGTAGAAAATCGGCGCGCGCCATGCGGGCGACGCGGTTCAGGAAGATCGTGCGGGTGTGCAGCGGATATTGCTCCGTTTGCAGGATGGGAATCAGATCGAAAACGGTCGCGATGCCGGGAAGGCGCGCGGGGAGGACATGCGAGAGGGCGTTGTCGCAAAAATCGTAGGGCGCCATGATGTGAAACGCGCACGGGCCTTCGCGCAGCGCTTCGTCCATTTCATCGGTTGTGTGCCAGCGCAGCATCGGCGTGTCGAAGGCGGGGTCGAGCCCGACGGGCGGGGGCGCGGATGGATTCAGGAAAAGCCGCCGCACGACGCCGGGGATTTGCAGCAGCGCCCGCGCATGGCGCGCGACGTAGCGCGCGGTGCCGCGTTCGCTGTGCGACCGGCCCTGCAGGCCTGTGAGGTCGAGCAGCAGTCCGGGCGCGCTCAGGCCTTCGTCGCCGCGATCATGACCACGCCACGCAGATGCTCCGGCCACGTTTCGGGACTTTCGGTGCGAGGCTTCCACTCCGTCGCGCCTTCGCGTGCGAAAACGACGCGCTCCTTCACCGTCCAGCCGGCCATCAAGTCATCGATCTGCGCGCGGTCATACGTGCGCTCGAAATCGCTCGCGGCGCGGCGGCCATATGGCGCGGTCAGCACGAACAGGCCGCCGGGTTTCAGCCAGGACTGGAAACGCGGCATCATTTTGCGGTCGAGATTCTCATCCGTCTCATCCGTGCCGTAGGCCTTCAGGCCGAGATGTTCGAGCGTCGAGAGGCATATGATTGCGTCGAGCGAATTCGCGCCCGGGCCCCCCCAGCGCGCGATGTTGTCCGTCACGTTTTCGAGATTGGCGTGGCGCAGCGGATAGCCGCGCTGGTCCATGGCAGTGGTTTTGAAGCCCATCGCGGCGAGCGAAAATGCGACCGTGCTTTCGGCGCTGCCGACATCGAGCACGCGCGCGTCGGCGGGCAGCCCGGACAGCGAACGGAAGACAAACGGAATTTCCACGATCCGCTCGTGAATCTGATCGACCGCATATCGGTTTCTGTCGTTGCGCCGCAAAACGACCGGGGGATTGAACCACAATCCGTCGCGCGCAATCGGCCCCTCGTGCGAGAGCAGCCGGTCGATGACGGTGTGCTGGCCATCAAAATTCGACGGGCTCCGCCGCTCGATCTTCTTTCCGCCAGATTGTTCTTCGATGATTTCCAGCGCGCCGGCGGCTTCCTCCGCCGTACGCTCTGCGAACGCCGCCGTCTGGATCGCCGTCTGCACGTCCGCGCGAATCTGCGCGCCGATGTCCTGACACAGGCGCTCCTGCCGCTGTCCCCAGAAATTGATCCAGCCAGCGCTCTCATCGTGATGCTGTTTCTGCTGCAGATGCAACGCCTGCATTTCCTGAGTGAGCCGGCACTCGACACCGGTCAACGCGTTGAACAACGCGTCGAAGCGCGCATCGATGTGCTCCAAAGCCGGCGCGAACGGCCTGCGTGCTGTGCGCTTTAAGAACGATCCACCCTCTGGCGTGCTCATCATGCAAACTCCTTTGTCATCAGTATTCATCCGAATATCGGCATCTCCCCGCCGCTGTCAAAGGAAACCATCCCCTCATTGCATGCTGGCATTCTGCCGCGCTGTCAAGGAAAGCGCAGATACATTGACGCGGGCATCCATGTCCGGTGTGGCGACTCGTTTTGAATCGTCAGCATGAATGTCTTCGCTGGATCGCTCTTTTGGCCAACCAGCCCGGCACGATATTCGTTGTGAGTTCCGTGCAAGCCACTCCCATGACCGGCCACCCAATGGGGGAATCGCCCGCCAAACCGCCATCACTGCCGCCGGATCCGATACAGGAAATCATTGGACAAGATCAGCCGCCTTCGTCAAGGCCTTTCGCAGGATCCGAACGCCGTGGCGTTACAGCCCATCACGGTCCACGCGGCTGAACGGTGCCGGCAGAACCGCGCGGCTCCGCGTCAGCGCCCGTGCCGCCGCGTCCGAAGACCAATATCATTTCTTCAAGGCTGCCAGACACTGGCATCTGGAAAGGCAGGACGCCCGATCCCGCGTTCGCGCAACCATGCATGAAGGACTACACGAATATACGAGTGTTCAGTGGCAACATGCGGGATCTCCCGATTGGGGCACCCTGTATCGACATTTCTTCCGGCATGATTTCCTTGTCCTTTTTCCGCTGCGAACCGCGCTCGCCTTGTTTTCTTTCGGGTTTTGAAAAATGAGGTGAGTCGTTGACAAAGCGGGGCGAACGGTGAGATGAGACGAACCATGTTATCTAATGCACAATCCGGGTCATCACCCGCGCGGCATCGGTGGTCGTTTGCCGCCGCTATTGCGTTCGCGACAATGCTGAGCGTTGCGGCGCGCGCCGATGAAATGTCGCTGATCGAACTTTCTGAAACGGCATCGCTTGCACGATGTACGTCAGGTTGCAGTCAGGTGACGTTTGCGCGCAGCGCGGACACGGCGGCACCGGGCTTGGTCGTGAAGATCGCGCCTGGCAATGCGGGCTATCCAGGCATGGAGATCAAGCCGCCCGGCCCACGGTGGGACCTGTCGCAGTTTGGTCATATCGAGGCGCGCATCGTGAACACGAGCCAGAAGGCGCTGTCGGTCAGCCTACGGGTGGACGAGGATGGCGACTGGCGCGACGATCCGTGGAATGCGGAGAGCGTTTATATCAAGCCTGGCCAGACCGAAACTGGGAAGGTGGTCTTCGGCTATCAATATGGAATGCAACCTGGCTACAAACTCGATCCATCGAAGGTGGCGCAGGTGCTGGTGTTCACTGAAAAGGCAAAGCAACCGCTTTCGTTTCGCATTGAATCACTCGTCGCGACTGGGCCGGCGCACGAGAAGCCGGCGGTGCGACCGGAGAACGTGCGGATCAAGCCGGTGGATGGTTACGTGCTCGGCGGCGGCGGGGTGAGGGTTGAGGCGGCGAAGCAACTCGACGCGCAACAGGGCGCGACCGCGCAGGTCGTCACCGCGGGCGATCAGACGATGCTCGATCTGAAGTTTCCGGCGAACAAGAACAGTCACGAAGTTTTGTTCCGGCCGCCGCTTGGCCGCTGGGATTTCACGCAGGGCACCGAACTACGAGTTAAGATGAAGAACTTGGGCGCAGTGTCGGTTACGCCGGGCGCGCAGGCGAGAAGCGATTGGCGCAATGGAACAGACACTGTGTTCGCGAATGCTCCGCTGGCACCCGGCGCGGAGGTTGAACTGGTCGTGCCGTTCGCTCCGGCGGTTGTCTGGCAGGGGCCGACAAACAAACTCACGGGACTCAACTTGTCCGGCAAAGCCGGCACAGGCTCGACATTCGCCGGCGACAAGGCCGACGCGGTCAGGATCACCGCGCAGCACGAGGGCGAGGCGGCATTGCGTGTCGAATCAATTCGCGTTGCGCTCACGCTGGCGGATCTGCCGGAGTGGCTGGGCAAGCGTCCGCCGGTGGATGGCGACTGGACGATGACATTCAACGATGAGTTTGACGAAGGCACGATCGATACGAACCGATGGAACATCTACACGGAAAACTACTGGGACCGGCGAAGCCATTTCACGAAGGACAATGTCATCCTCGGCGGCGGAATGGTCCGCCTGCGGATGGAAAGAAAAACCGGCCACGAGAATGACGATCCAAAGCGTAAACGGACTCAATATGCCGTCGGCTTTCTCGACACCTTCGGTAAATGGACTCAGCGTTACGGCTACTTCGAAGCGCGGATGAAAGTGCCGACGTCGCCGGGACTCTGGCCCGCATTCTGGTTGATGCCAGATCGCGGCCCCTCATCAGATCCGCAATGGAAGCGCGCCGACACGGGCAGCGGCGGCATGGAATTCGACATCATGGAGCATCTCACGCGATGGGGCCCATATCGCTACAACATCGCGATGCACTGGGACGGTTACGGCAAGGAACACAAATCCACGGGCAGCGAACACAATTACGTCCGGCCCGACAAAGACGGCTTCATCACCAGCGGCCTGCTCTGGACGCCCGGCTCCGCCGTCTTCTACTGCAACGGCAGGATCGTGGCCGAATGGAAATGCGACCGCGTCTCCAGCGTGCCGTCATATCCGATATTCGACATGGTCACCGGCGGCTGGGACAACAACCCGCTGGAGGACGACAAACTCCCGGCCGATTTCACCATCGATTACATACGCGTCTGGCAACGCAAAGATCTGGCTGCATCACGCGGGTTGTAACCACACCACCGTCTCCTGTGCTCAGTTGTTGAAAGAAAAGACGGGGTGATGCGACCCGCCCCGCATTCGATCAGCTTTCGCGGCCTTTTTGATCAGACTCCGGCCGTCAGATCGGCCACGAACTGGCTGGCTGTCATACAGACCGACACATCCACGCAGCCGACGATGACCTGCTTTCTCACGCGGGCGTTCACGTCACAACGGACCTCCCGCCAGTACTGTGAGCGCGATGCGGCACCCTGTGTCGAAGCGCGTCCGTTATCAACGGCAAGCAGCGCGTCATGCGCGTTTATCTCAGTTCTCCTTCTCTGTATGGTCTGCTTTTGCGACTTCCAATGATTGGAAATTCCGACCGCGCAAATTTCCAATCATTGGAATTTGCACCCGCAGCGCCAGAGAGAGCCATGGTGGATAGAATTCCCTTGATTTGCACGCTCTTGTCTGTAGCCTTTACCACACATTTCTTCCAGTTTGAGCA
>CAIVKH010000242.1 GCA_903906425.1 uncultured bacterium | reverse complement strand
TGTAGGTGGTGGTGGTGGGGAGGTCGAATTGGACGCGGATGGGGGCGTTGGCGGGGGTGGTCCAAGGCCATTGGGCGTCGGCGGCGAATTGGATGGTCATGCGGCGTTTGGTGATGTCGTCCACGAGGGCGGCGCCGGTGAGCAGGCTGGTGCTGGCGCCGGTCTGCTGTCCATGCTGGTTGAGGTCGGCGGTTTTGTAGGTGCCGAGGAGGCTGGTGAGCTGAACGATGGTGTCGGTGGTTACGCCGGGGAGGGTGTCGGTGGTGAGTTTGTTGAGGATGGTGGCTCCGGCCTGTTCGAGTTTGGCGCGGCTTTGGGCGATGGGCTGGCCGATGAGCCAGTCCATGAGCTGCTCGGGGGCGCTGACGGCATATTTCTGCCGGGCGCTGGCCTGGATGGACTGGATGAGGACATGGAGTTCGCTCTTGTCGAGGTCCTCGGCCTTGGTGGCGGAGAGTTTGTCGCTGCGTTTGTCCACGGCGAGGCCGAGCTGTGAGCGTGCGGCGGCGCAGTCGATGAAGATCTGGCTGAGGAAAGGGCCGGTGATGTCGCGGGCGGCGAGCACGGCAGAGTAGTCGGGCTTTTTGGCCGTGGCTGCGAGGCGCTCGGCTTTGCTGAGGGCTTCCTCGTATTTTTTGTTGGTGGTGCCGTGGACTTGTTTCGGTTTCGCGGGCGCAGGGCCGGGGTTCGGATTCGGATCGCTCATGGTTTTATCACTCCTATTTTTGCAGGTTCGTTTTTTGGTCGTGCTCCTTAGGGACGACGCAACTGTTGCGGGGAGAGTAAATATGGCGGAAATGGCGGTCAAGCGTGATTTTGAACTTCTTTTGCGCAAGTTTCTGCCGGGTCGTCACTCGCGGCTCGAAAGTTGTGGTGGAAGCCGGTGCACTTGTTTCCGAAGCCTGAAATCCTCTTTACGATGCCTGAAATCTTGATTCCGATGCCGGCACACTTGTCCGGGATGCCTGAAATCTTGGTCCCGAAGCTTGAAATCTGAGGCGGATTTCCGGCGCACTCGTTCGCGATGCCGGCGCACTTCGACGGAATGCGTGATCCGAAATTGCCGAAGCCTGAAAAGATGATTCCGACGCCGGCGCCGAATGGGTTCAGGAGTTCCAATGATTGGAGGTTTGCGGGGGCGCAAGTTCCAATGGTTGGAAGTTAGTGGTCGAAGTCGTCGAAGGAGGTTAGGTCGGTGACGACTTTGGAGCCTTGCAGCGTGGGGAAGATGCTTACGCGGGGCATGTCGTGGCCGGCCATGAAGGCGTCGAGTTCGCGGCCTTTGTCGGGGGTGTAGAGCATGAGGAAGCCGCCGCCGCCGGCGCCAATGATTTTTCCGCCAAGGACGTTGAAGTCCTTTTTGACCTGATCGTACATTTCGTCGACGACACTTAGGCTGACGCCGGTGGATAGGCGGCGCTTCTGCTGCCAGTGTTCGTCCATGAGGCGGCCAAAGGTGTCGAGGTCGCGGTCGCGAAAGGCTTTTTCGATCTTATGGCCGATTTCTTTGATGTGAATGAGGCTGTCCACGACGGCGTTTTTGTCGGGGGCGCCGCCTTTGCGTGCGGCGGCGTCCTGCTTCTGGAGGACGGAATTGGCGGAGCGCTGGATGCCGGTGTAATAGACGCGGGCCTTGGCGACGAGTTCGTTGACGGTGACGAAGTCCACGGGGACGGCGTGGGTCTGGACGCGGCCGGTCTTGTCGATGTTGAGGACCTGGAAGCCGCCGAGCGCGGCGATGTATTGGTCCTGTTTGCCGACGGGTTCCTTCAGGATGTTCATCTCGATGTGGCAGGCTTCTTCGGCGATGACATGGGCGGAGGCGACGTCGTTTTTGAAGGCGCGCAGTGCGGTGAGCAGGCCGACGAGATAGGAGCCGGAGGAGCCGAGGCCGGATTTGCCGGGCATGTCGGCGATGCTGGTGAGTTCGATGTTTTCGTGGATGCCGTGGAGCTTGAGGGCTTCGCGGGCGAGCGGGTGGTTGATCTCATCGACGCTGTCGACGGTTTCGACCTGGCTGTAGCGGATGACGATCTTGCGGTCGGCGATGGAGCGGCGGTTGAGGCAGATGAACATGTATTTGTTGATCGCCATGGTGAAGACATAGCCGCCGTGTTGTTCGTAGAAAGACGGCAGGTCGGTGCCGCCGCCGCCAAGGGTGATGCGAAAGGGTGTGCGTGTGATGATCATGGTGTTTTCCCCGGTTCAGGCGATTTTGAAGCCGCTCTTCGTGGCGTCGTTGTAGAACATCTTGACGGTGTCGAGCGATAGGTCGTCGAGGTCCATGCCGAACTTCGAGGCCTTGGCGAGAAGGTCGGGCGTGATGGTGATGATGTGGCAGCCCATAAGTTCGGCCTGCATAAGGTTGAAGACTTCGCGGGGGCTGGCCCAGAGCAGTTCGGCCCTGGCCTTGGGCCGGATGATCTCCAGCGATTCTTTCATGAGCGGCAGCGGATCGCGGCCGGTGTCGGCAATACGGCCGGCAAAGACGGAGACGAAGGCGGAGACTTCGGGATTCAAGGCGTGGAAGACTTCGCGCACCTGCTTGAGCGAAAGAATGGCCGTGATGTTGAGCTTGATGCCCTCGGCGTGCAGTTCCTTGATCAGATGGGCCGCGGACAGGCGCTTCGTGTTCGTGACGGGAATCTTCACGTACACATTCGGACCGAGTTCATTGATCTTGTGCGCCTGGTATTTCATCTCGTCGAACTCATCGGAGAAGACCTCGAACGACACCGGCAGATCCGTGACGATCTTGAGGACTTCCTTCGCAAAGGCGACGTAGTTGGTGATGCCAGCCTTCGCCATCAGCGTCGGGTTCGTCGTGAAGCCTTTGACGACTCCCTTCTGATAGGCCTCGATGATCGAATCAATGTCGGCGCCATCGGAAAATATTTTGATCTTCATTTCTTTGAGCGTGGGTACGTGGGCCGTGACAGACATGCAATGCTCCCCTTCCAGTTTTTCAATTCATCAAGGTTTGGCCGGGGCCGCCGCAGACTCCCATTTGGTCGGCATGGCCTTCAAATCCGGATGCGTGACAATCAAATGGCCGATGACGGAATGAAACGCCTCGGTATGCGGCGTGATATGCGCCGGATTCACCGTCGGCACGATCACGCACGCATCGGCGACCTTCGCCGTATAGCCGCCGCTGCGGCCCACGATGCCGGCGATCTTCGCGCCAATCTTCCGCGCATAGTTCAGCGCCTCGACGAGATTCGGGCTGATGTTCTTTTCCGCATCGCCGCCGCCGACCGACAGCACGAAGACGACATCCTTCGGCTTGAGATGCGAACCTTGCAGCCAGCCGGAAAAGCACGACGCCCATCCCTCGTCGTTCGTGCGCGCCGTCAGTTCGGACACGTTGTCCGTCGGCGCGTAGGTTTCAATCAGCACAAGCTTGCGCAGATCATTGACGAAATGCGACGCGCTCGCCGCGCTGCCGCCGACGCCGAGCACGAAGACCCGGCCTTCCGCCTCGCGCGCCGCGCGGAGCAGATCAACCACCTTCTGGATCGCGCCGGAATCAAGCCCCCGGAGAACCTGCGCGCACTCGTCGAGATAATCTTGGATGAATTGCATGGCCGCGCACAATACGTGCAGCATCATTCGCGGTCAACGGCGGAACGGCAGAATGAAACCGCGCGCGGAACATGCAGACGGATCGCCCGGCATTTTCCAATGATTGGAAACTTGCGCGGGCGGAATTTCCAATCATTGGAAATCACGCCGACCGCCGGGCGGTCATTGCGAGACGGTCACGGTGTAGAACTTCGCGCCGCCGGCCGGCGAATCGGGAACGGCGTTTGTCGTCACGTACCACGGATAGCTTCCACCCGCGACCTTGTTGCTGAAGACGACCGTCGCGTACTGCTGCATCGCATTGGTCGTCGAATACACCACGTAGGTCCGCTCATTGTTGCCGTGCGCGCGCCATGCGACATAGGTCTGGCCGCTGGCATTTGTCACCGCGACGATTCTCAACGTGGCGTTCGAATCGTAAGGATTCACTCCCGCAATCGACGCCTGCAAATCCGACATCCCGGTATTGCCGGATGACGGATTGTTCGGATCGGTTGGCGTCGCGGGACTAAACGCGCTGCCTGTGATTTCCTGCATGTCGGTCAGATTGTCGCCGTCATTGTCGGGATCAATCTCCACGGGAATTCCGTGGACGCCCAGCTGCCCCGGCTTCAGACAAAACGTATTCAGAAAGCCGGCCTGATTGACGTAGCTGCCGCCGCTGGCGACCGCGATGCCGCCGGGCTGGCCGGCGGCGCTGAGGTTCGTGTAACTGCCGCCCGATGCCCGCGTGCCCGAGCCGTCGAGCACGCTGCTCTTGTTGGTGTATTGCGCGAACGCCGCGGTGCTGCACGAGAGCACCAGAATCGCAATTGCGCTGATCGTTTTCATTTTCTGTGTCTCCTTTATATCAACGTTTCTCCACCACATCCAGCCGGGATTTCAGCACGTCGAGTTGCGCCTTCAATTCGGCATTCTCTTTCGCCAGCGCCTTGATCGCGGCCAGTGTCACGCCGTCGGTGTCGAGGGTGTTGATGGTCGTGTCGCCGCCGAGGCCGAAGGCGGCGTGGAAGTCCTGGGCGACGGGGCCGATGTAACGGCGGTGCTCCGGATCATCTTTGTATGTCCAAGCTGTCACCGGCAGTGCGGCCACTTTCTCCAGAATTGCGCCCGTATCTATCGGTTCGAAGTTCTCCTTCGCATTGCGATCCGAGAGGGAATCCCATGAGACCATATTAGGGGCCAAACGCGCGCCCAAGGTCAATGCGCTGTTGGAGAAGAACCGATAACCGCCGGACGCGCGCATGGTCACGGAATTGGAAGTGATTGAAGAAACATGATCACCGAAATGATCATCACCCCAGACAAAAGCACCATTGTGATTGGCATCGGCGAAAGTCCCCGCAGCGAAGGCACCCCGTGCGCCGGCACCGATGGTGTTGGCAATGCCGCCGCAGATGGCGCTGTAACTGGCCTTTTCTTCGATATCGTTCTGTGATCCGCCAACGATGACGCTGCTGTAAACGTTGTCATGTATTTCATTCCATTCGCCACCGCCAATGACGTTATTTTCGTCATTCGTACCGATGTCGTTATCATCGCCGCCGCCGATGGCATTACCATCGCTGTTTTCACCCACATCTCCATATCTTCCACCAGCAATGACATTGTAAGAGCCTTCTTGATCTATGAAATTCAAATAGCCGCCGGCAACAATGCTGCCGTCGTCATTGTCGTATATCCGATTGTAATAACCACCACCGATGACACTGTCATGGGTATTCGTTCCAATGTAGTGCTCCTCGCCACCGGCGATTGTGGCATACGCGGACTTGTCTCCGATCTCATTGTAGTACCCGCCGCCGATGGTGGCATTGGTCACCCCCGCGCCGATCCGATTGCTCATGCCACCTGCGATGATGGCGAACTGAACATTGTTACTGATCGCGTTTCTGAAACCACCGGAGATAGTCGCATAGGACGAGGAAGACCCGATGGTATTGCCAGAGCCGCCGGCAATCATCGCGTTCGTGGAGCCGTTTCCGATGCTGTTATCGGAGCCCCCGCCGATGGCGCTGTAGGGGGCGCTGTCACCGATTTCATTGCGGTAGCCCCCGGCGACAAAGGAATAGGAAGAACGGGCGCCGATGACGTTGGTGCGTCCGCCGGCGATCACGGAGTAGACAGAATTGGATGAAATGGCGCTGCCAAAGCCGCTGCCGATGAAGCTGTATCCGGCGCTGTCGCCGATCGTGTTCGCGCGACCTCCGGCGATTGCGGAGTACCCCGAGTTGTCGCTGACGATGTTATATCGCCCGCCCCCGATGGCCGCATAGCCGCAATTCGTACCGATTTCGCTGGAGGCGCCGCCGGCAATCGTCATGCTGCCGCCGTTGCCGCCAATCCGGTTCTCGTATCCGCCTCCGATAACGCTGTAGTCCGAACCGGTCGAAACGCCGTTGCGCAGGCCGCCGCCAATGACGACATTATCCCCGGAATAGGCGATGGTATTTGATTCGCCGCCGCCGATAACGCTGCCATCGGCATAGGTCTCTATCGCGTTATACAGGCCGCCGCCAATGGTGGATGCCGTGGAGAATGTCAGGATGCTGTTTCGTTTTCCGCCGCCGATGGCCGCGTTGACCGCGCTGTTGCCGATGGTGTTGAATGCGCCGCCGCCGACCGTTGTCTCGTCGCAGCTTGTCCCCACGCTGTTGTTGTATCCGCCGGAGATCAGGGCGCTCGGAGAATCGCCACCGATGCTGTTGTTATAACCGCCGCCGATCGCGGCATAGTTTCCGCCCGTCCCGATGACATTGACCGAACCGCCTGCGATGGTGGCGTCAGAGGCCCCGGCCCGGATTGCTCCGTTAATGCCGCCCAGAATCGCCGAATGACTGCTTCCGCCCTCAATGACATTGAATGCTCCACCACCGATGACGGCACTCACGCATCCGGTCTGTATGGTATTGCCATTGTAAAGCCATGTGCCGAGAAAGTTCCAGACACCGCCGCCACCGATGAAAGCGCCGTACGAAGACGAATCAATCCGGTTGGAAAACCCGCCGCTTATCGTGGAGTACAGCACGTTTGCGGCAACCGCATTCTGCGCGCCGCCGCCAATGACGCTGAAACTCGCGCCCGCAGCCATGGTGTTGTTGCTGCCGCCCAAGATGGACGCGCCGCGCGTTCCATTCGCAATCGAGTTGGCCTCCGCTCCCAGCACGATGTTGGGTGCGCCATTGCTTGGCGCGATAAGCAGGGCTTGCAGATTGTTCGCGCGGATTTCCACCGGTTTGTTATCGGTCGTGCCAATGAAATGTGTCCCCGCCGTCGTGCCCGCGTTGCCCGCCAGACGCCAGAAGGTGTTGGACAACGTCTGGGCCGAGAGATTCTGATTGGAGATCGTTCCGCCCGTGATCTTGTCGCCGCTGACCGCGCCGGCGGCGATTTCCGCATTCGACACGGTGCCGTTGACGATCTTGTCGCCGGTGATCGAATTGGCCGCGAAATCCGCATTCGAAACCGTGCCGTTGGCGATCTTGTCGCCGGTGATGGCATCGGCTGCGATATTGGTGTTTGCGATAGCATTGGCCGCGATGGCGGCATTCGAGATGGTGCCTGCCGAAATCTTGTCGCCCGTAATTGAATTGGCTGCGAGCTCCGCATTGGAAACCGTGCCGTTGGCGATCTTGTCGCCCGTGATGGCATTGGCTGCGATGTTGTTGTTTCTGATGGCGCCGGCCTCAATCGATGCGCCCGTGATACCGGTCAGCTCTGAGCCGTCACCGGCAAATGCGCCTGCGAACGTCGGTGAGTTGAAGAGCACCGAAAGCGTGGTGGCATTGTAATTCGCGCTGATCAAATCCACCCGGCCATCCCCGTTCACATCTGCCGCAGCGACGGATTGGGGACCGTTACCCACGACCGGTGACGAGGAGAGCGTGAAGCCGCCGCTGCCGTTGTTCGTCAGCACCGAAAGCGTGTTGGTGTCTCCATTCGCACCGATCAAATCCACCTTGCCATCCCCGTTGACGTCCGCCGCCACCACGCAGTAGGGACTGGGGCCCATGCCCGGTGACGAGGAAAGCGTGAAGAAACCCGCCCCGTTGTTCGTCAGCACCGAATACGGGTTGGCACCATAACTCGCGCTGATCAAATCCACCCGGCCATCCCCGTTGACGTCCGCCGCCACCACGCAGTAGGGACTGGAGCCCGCGCCCGGCGACGAGGAGAGCGTGAAGAAACCCGCCCCGTTGTTCGTCAGCACCGAAAGCGTGTTGGCACCATAATTCGCGCTGATCAGATCCACCTTGCCATCCCCGTTCACATCCGCTGCCGCGACGGATGTGGGCCACATGCCCACGAGCGGCGACGAGGAAAGAGTGAAGCCGCCGCTGCCGTTGTTCGTCAGCACCGAAAGCGTG
>CAIVKH010000241.1 GCA_903906425.1 uncultured bacterium | reverse complement strand
TCCGGCCCCCGATAGACCATGCACAAAGCGGCACAACAGCAACTTGCGAAAGAATCGCCCCCAAAGCAGAAAACCCGCCCCTGAAGCCGGGGCCCCCGCCCCCGCGCCATAAAACTTCCAATGATTGGAACCCGCCGCCCTCCATTCTTTCCAATGGTTGGAAACTTTGCGCGGCGGCGCGGGGCGGTTATGGGTTCGGGAAGTGGCGGCGATTGATCTGGAATTGCGGGGCGGCGGCCGGGGCCGGAGCGGGGCGCGAGAATACGGCCGGTGGGAGCGGTTCGGCCGCGTCGCGGGCGTGGCTGCCCTGAATGAGCGATGAGGTGACGGTGACGACAGAGGAGGTGTCGCTGGCGAGGGCGTTGCCCCAGATGATGCAGCTGGCGATGCCGAGTTCCGAGCCGGCGGCGGCATAGACGCCGTCGCTGCCGGCGTCGCCGAAGTTGCGCAGGATGGTGTCGCGTTTCAGCGAGGCGCGGCTGGATTCCAGATATAATCCCACGCCAGTTCCGGTCGTGTTGGTCGTGACGGATGAGGAGATGAGCGCGCCGGATGGGAGCGCATAATTGTTCGTCGCGTTCACGGTCGTGGCATTGACGTTTGCGAGAATGAGGACGTCTTCGATGTTTGCGGTGGAGAAATTCCTCAGCAGAATCGCGCCGCCCGACGCCGTCTTCGCGATGGTTCCGCGCTGCTGGATCAGGCTCGAATCATCCACGAGAAATCCGCCGCCGTTCAGACCGCCGGAGGAGAAGGACTTGATTTCCTGACGGGTGGCGTCCGAAGTGATGACAGCCTGAACGTTCATGTTCTCGCCGCTGGCTCGATTTCCCGTTGCGGAAAAATCGCGGACGATTGCGAGGGAATGGGCGAGGAGCGCAACGGCACCGCCTTCGTCGCCGGCGGTGTTGTCCTTCCAGACGACGCGCTTCATGGTGGCGGTGGATGCGTTCAGGCATAGGGCGCCGCCGGTGCCGGCAATGGTCACGATTTGCTCGGTCAATGAAAAGCCGGGATATGCCGTGGTGATGGTGACCATGCTGTTTTCGAAGCCCATTGCCAGATTTGCAACAAACGAGTCGCCGCTCATCGAAGCGCCGCTGTTTTCCATCCAGACGGCACCGCCGCCACCCGCACCGATGGCGGCATTGGCCTGAAACGTCGAGCCGGCGATATCGAGCGCGGCGACGCCGGAGCACGCCAGCGCGCCGCCAGCACCGGCGATGTTGACTCCAAATGTGCATCGCGAAAGGCGCGGCGCGGTGGCATCGCGCAGACAGATGCCGCCGCCCATGCCGGGAATAGCGTCAACCACTTGGGTCAAGGTGTAGGTGGGGTAAGACTGCGCGACGGTAACCAACTTGTTCAGTTGTGCACAGTTGTTGGCGGTGACGGTGCAGTCCTGCAAGTCCGCAGCGCATGTCGCGGCCCAGAGTCCGCCGCCGGCCGGGGCCAGCGTGTCGGTCAGCTTGTTTTGCGTGATCGTGCAGCGCGTGAGTTTCAGTGCTCGCGCCGCGTCGGCGCCGATGCCACCGCCGTGCTGCCCGCTGGTGTTTCCTGAGATGACGCATCCGCGCATTTCGAGGCTGGCATCCGCCGCATAGATTCCGCCGCCCGATCCGGGCGCGCCAAGATTGAATTGTGTCATCGTGTAGTCCGGGGTGTTCTCAGTGTGAGTGGAATTGGTCTGCGAGATGCCCGACACGTTGTTCTGGATCACCGAATTCACGAGCAGCGCCCGCGCGCCCCCGACGAGGCAGATGCCGCCGCCATTCATTCCCGCGCGGTTGCCGCGGACGACCACGTTGTTGCAATACAGGCCGCCGCCCGCGCAGAAAATTGCGCCGCCGTTGCCGTCGTCATCGAAGATCACGGCGGGCGGGCCGGGCGTGAACGTCTCCACCGTGATCGCCTGGCTGTTCTCGACGATGCAGTCCATGAGCGACAGACCGGAATTGTTCTCGCAATAAATCGCCGAGCCTTCCGCGCCGAATCGCGTCGTGACTTTCGTCTGGTCGGGCGAAACCGTGACGGAAACAACGCCGGTGTTTGCGCCGGTGATCCTGAAACCGCGGACGACGGACCGGGTCGTTTCGCCGCTGTGAAGATGGAACGCGCGGCCCGTGCCGCGGCAGTCAATCGCGGTCTGGTCGCGGCCCTGCGACGACTGGAGCGCGACGGCCTTGCCGCGAAAATCGAGATTCACATTCCCCGCGCCGGCATAAACACCGCCCGCGACGGAAACCACATCGCCGCCCACCGCCACGTCGAGACCGCGCTGGATCGTGTTGAAAGGATTCGCGGAGCCGCCATCGCCGGACGGGCCGGCCGCCACATTCACATACCAGACGCGGGCGGAGGCGCTGACGGACAAAATTGCGGCGAGAAAGAACAAGAGGAAGAATCTCATATTCATGGTGCCCGCTTTGTAATTGCTCCTTTCCTAATTAACGATTCCTTTTTTGCCGGTCGCGAATGGCCTGCATTCTGGGGTCTCCCACTCCGGCGCGGAAATTTCCAATGGTTGGAAGATATCGGGCGCGTAGTTTTCCAATGATTGGAAATTTTCTGTCCGGGAAACTTCCGCGCGTCAGTTTTTCGGCGTGAGCCAGCCGCGGCCGGCGAGATCCTGCGCGAGGTGTTCGCCGAGGACGCGGTGGCCGTCGGGGCGCGGGTGCATGTAGTGGACGTCCCATTCGGCGGGATAGCGGTCCGCGGCGATTTTTTCGTTGGTGTTGTAGTAGTCAATGCCGAGCTTCTGGACGATGGCGATGATCTTCCTGCCCATCGGGCCGAAGATGAGCAGATGGAAGCCATCGCGCTTCGCGAAGTCCTGCAGTTCCTTCAGCGCACGGGTGACGCCGGCTTCGTCGGTGCCGGAGATCATGTCGTCGGTGACTTTGCCGACGTCGAATTCGCCCTGGCGGCGCGTGGCCAGCGTGTAGCCGGTGACCTTGGCCCAGAAATTCGTGCGGTCGAACAAGAGCGAGTTGAGCCGCGATTCGCGCGGGGCAAACTCGTCTTTTTGCGAGACGAACATCGGGAGGAAGAAGTCGTTTTCGCACCAGCCGACGATGACGATGTCGGGCTTGTAGGCGGCGGCTTTCTTTTCGTAGCAGGCGACTTCCTGGTCGGTGTTGTAGCCGGGCGTGCCGAAGTTCAGCGCCTCGTAGCGGACGCCGTCGCCGCGGGCGTTGAGCGTGCGCTCGGCGACGGCCAGATAGTTTTCGTTGTCTTCGCAGTCCCAGCCGAAAATTCCGGAGTCGCCGAGGCCGACGATGCGGATGCTGTGCGGCAGCCGCGCGACGGGATATTCGTTCGTTGTCCTCATGCCGCCGTTGTTCGTGTGGACATGCTTGTGGCCGAAATCATCGAGCCTGAGATTCGCGGCCAGTTCGTAGGCGCGGCGGGAATCCTCCACCGGTTCGATGAGCCGCGCGAGCGGATGCGAACTGTGTACCGGAACTTTTTTGCCCGCCGCTTTCAGCCGCCTCAGCTCGGCCAGCCCGCCGGTCTGCTGTTTTTTCTGAACGTAAATCCGCAACGCGACCTCGCCGGCCAGAACCGAGATGGCGAGGCTGGCCGCAAGCAAAATGAGTTTTGCAACGGCCCGGCCCATCGCGCCGGGCGCGCGTCCGGAATTCCAGACCAGCCATGCCGCGGCGATGACGATGGCTGCGAGCTTCATGTACCGCGCTGGTTTGACGTACAGAAAGTGACCCAGCGCGAACGGTCCGCCCTGCCACACACCGCGAAGGCGACCAGCGTCAGCGCCGCGATGCCGCAAAGCAACATCCCGGTCGCGAGCCGCGGCCGGAGCTTCGTCCACGTCAGTCGGTTTGAATCATCCACGTTCATGCAAACTGACTGAAGGGCACATGCCGCAAAAAGACGAGCACTAAATACCGTTAAACGTTGACGGATGATTCGTTTCTACGTAGAAAGGCGGCAGATCTTTCGGAGGTTGCAACTGTGACAGATGCCAAGATGAATCGAAAAGGAGCTGGAGGAAGGCCGCGTAAATTCAAGGAAGCGAGCCGGCCGGTCACCGTCACGCTTTCGGAATCGGCACTCAAACAACTTGAGATCATCAATCCTGACAGGGCGCTTGCGATTGCGAAGGCCGCCGCGATGGCCACGCGCGCGCACGCCGACTCAAAACACCTTGTCGAAATTGTCGAAGTCCTGAAAGGAACCGGCCTGATCATCATCGGACCGAGTCGCGCCCTGCGTCAGATTCCATTTTTGCATCTGGTCGAAGTCGCACCCGCGCGATACCTGCTCGCGCTCACTCGCGGCAACGACAGCGCGGCGCTTGAAATCGCCCTCCATGATCTGCTCGATGACTTGCCGAAAGACGAACACAACGAGCGCCTGCTGATCGAGCAGCTTCTCGCGCAGATCCGGCGCCTGCGAAAAAGCCGCCGCGTGAGCATGGCGGAAATTCTGTTCGTGGACCTCGCCGCAGGCGGTTGATTGCGGCGCGCTGATGTTTCTCAATTTCCGCGAATGATCTCGGCCACACTTTCGATGTGGCAGGTGTGCGGGAACAAATCCACCGGCTGCACGCGCGCCAGCCGGAACGCTCCGCCCGCGCACAGCGCCGCCGCGTCGCGAGCGAGGCTCGCAGGATTGCAACTCACATAAACGATTTTCCGCGGAGCGAGATTTCGGAGCGCCTCGACCGCCTTTTCGTGCATGCCGGCGCGCGGCGGATCGGTGATGATGACCTCGGGCCGCTCGACGGTGGCGAGGCTCGTCGCGAAGTGTTTCATGTCAATCTGATGAAACTCCGCATTCGTGATTTCGTTGAGTTTCGCGTTCGCCTGCGCGTCGCGGATCGAGCCGGCCTCGATTTCGAAACCGATGACGCGGCGGCAGGCGTCGGCGCAGAAAATGCCGATGCTTCCGGTGCCGCAGTAAAGATCGTGGAGCACGTCGTCCGGCTTCAGCGCGGCGAAGTCGCGGGCGATTTCGTAGAGCCGCAGCGCCTGCCGCGAATTCGTCTGGAAAAATGAATTCGGCGAGATCGCGAAACGGAGGCGGCCGAGCTGTTCCGTGATGAAACCGGGGCCGAAAACCGTGATCAGCGTTTCGGCAAACGCGACGGAATTCTTCCGCTGCGTGACGCCGTTGACGAATGTCGTCAGCTTGTCGCCGAGCGCGGCGCGCAGCGTTTCGAGAAATGCGCTCATCAGCGGTTCGTCGTGCGATGAGGTGACGAGATAGGCCATCAGTTCGCCGGAAAATGCGGCGTGGCGCAAAACGAGGTTTCGCAGGAACCCCTCGTGGGTGAAGGTGGAATTGACGCTCGTGCCGCGGTCGCGGAAAAATTTCTTCGCGGTGGCCAGCGCGATGTTCATTTCTTCGGTGGCGATGTGGCAGCGGTCAATGTCGAGAACCTTGCTGAAGACATTGGCGGCGTGAAATCCGAGGGCGTAGTCGCGCGGCTTGGCGAGCTGTTCCAGCGCGAGTTCGCGCTCTTCGTCGAGCAGGTATCGCGCATCGCCGAAGGAAAATTCGACCTTGTTGCGGTAGTGAAACGGATCGGGCGCGCCGGCGGTTTCGGCGACTTCGACGCCGGCGAATCCGCCAATGTGCGCGAGCGCGTCGGCGACGAGCTTGCGCTTCATCCGCAACTGCGCGGTGTATTCGATGTGCTGCAGCTTGCAGCCGCCGCAGGTGCCGAAATGCGCGCAGCGCGGCGCGACGCGTTCGGGCGACGGCGTGATGACGCGGCGCAGGCGGGCCTCGAGATAGTTCTTCTTGATCTTGAAGATTTCCGCCTCGACGCGGTCGCCGACGGCAGCGGGGCCGCTGACGAAGACGGCGAGGCCGTCGGGCATCTGCCCGAACCATTTCTGTTCTTCGGCGGCGTCGGCGATGTCGATTTCGATGAGCTGGCCTTTTGAAAACATGGCCGGATGTTTCCAATGATTGGAAATCACGTCCACGCAAATTTCCAATGATTGGAAAATTCCGTGAAGCGGAGTCTTGGCGGGCGGGGGGGGAGATTGTGTATCCATTCATGGAAGATTCTGCTGGAGGATTTATGAACGTAAAAACATTGAGCAGTGTTGTTGCGATGGCGTTGGCTTTGGTTCTTTGTTCAATGCCGGCGCGCGCCGCCAACATCCAATGGTCGGGTGGCACCAATGGCGCGGGGGCGGCGTGGCTGACGGCGGCAAACTGGTCCCCGACGAATTACTATCCCAACACGAACGACGTGGCGGAATTTTCCACGCCAGGGTCGTCCACCACAATTGACATCAACCTGGGCTCGGCGCCCGGCGGCACGCAGCAGGTGGGGTTGGTGCAACTGATCGCGGGGACGAATCGAACGCTCCAGAACAGCTCCCTCTCGTCGAATGGCCTCTTTCAATTCAACGGCGCGGGCGGCGCAATGATCGTCAGCAACGGCACGACGACCGCCAGCCTGCATTTTCGAAACAGCGGCACGACGAATCCGGTTACGATGCAGCTTCTCCTGAACACGAACGGCGAAATCTTCGTGAACAGCGGCGCACTGGTGACGGCCAGCAACACGGTCATCGCCGAATTGGGCGGCTCGCGGCGGCTGACGAAAAGCGGCGGCGGCCCGCTGACGCTCGGCGCGACGAATCTCTACAGCGGCGGCACGGTGATCGTGAATGGACCGAACGTTCAGACGAATGCGGCGATCAACCTTCTGAGCTATCCGGCGCTCGGCAGCGGCGCGGTGACGCTGTCGAACACGGCGTCAATGACAGCGCTGTATTTCGCGACCGGCATCGGCGCGGGCACGTTGCCAAACAATATCGCGTTGTCGTCGGCCCCCGGAATTCTGACGCGTTTCACGGCGGCCAGCGCGACTTCAACAATCGTGAACCTGTCTGGAATTATCAGCGGCGGCACCACGAATCATGAGTTGCGTTTTGATTCCGACACGGCCGCGGGACAGAGCCGGTTCCGGCTCAGCAATGCGGCGAATTATTTCCGTGTGAATTATGTCAATCTGTGGCGTGGCGGGCTGATTTTTGACAGCGACGCGGCGCTGGGCGATACGAACAACACGCTGGTTCTGCAGACGCAGACGCTGAATCTGTTCACCGGACTGATCTTTGGCAACAACGGCATCACGCTGTCGCCGTCGCGTTCGATCAGTGTTCCTTCCTATACGCGAATTGACCCGCAGTCGTTCACCGGCACGATTAGCGGAGCGATCACCAACACAAGTTTTATTGACAAGGTCAGCGCGGGAACACTGATCCTCAACGGCCTGGTCAGTGGCACAGGCGGAATCACGATCGAGGCCGGAACGCTCGTGATGAATAACGGCGCGAATTCGTTCAGTGGCGGCAGCACGAACAACGGAGGCACACTTGTGCTGGGGGTTGATAATCCGATGGGTTCCGGCCAGCTCGATTTGCGCAGCACGGCCAGCGTCACCAGGTCGGCCGATGCAAACGCGCGGGCATTGGGCAACAATCTCGTTATCTCGTTTGACACGGCATTCGGTTCTGTAGGCACCGGCAATCTGACTTTCAACGGCACGGCCAACAACAATGGCGGTGGCGCAAAACGGCTCGCGATTTCAAACAACGTGACAACGTTCAATGGCGTCTTCAACAACACCGGGCTGATCACGAAATCCGGGCCGGGACAGATGGTCGTGAATTCGGCCAATGCCATGCGCGGCCCGTTGATCATTGCCGAAGGCCCGCTTGCCCTCGGTGCCAGTGCGACACTTCCGGCGGTGCCGTCAATCACTGTTTCAAACGGCGCGACGCTCGACGTGTCGGCGCTCGGTTCCCTCTCACTCAGCGGAACAACCAACATATTGCAAGGTTTTGGAAACGTGCTGGGCAATGTGTCTGTGAACAATGGCGCCCAAATGGTGCCGGGACTCCTCGGACAGGCGGGAACGCTCACGGTCAGCGGCAATGTTTTTCTGGGCTCATCCGCGGTGATCAACACGTTCGACCTGACCAACAATACAACGGTTGGCGGGGGCAACGACCTGCTGGTCGCCACCGGGTTAGCCTTCGAGCCATACAACAGCCAGATTCGAATCAATCCGCTTGCTCCACTTGTGAGCGGGACGTACCAGCTGATTAATTATGCAGGAACCAAGACATCGTCATTCACAACACCTGTCCTCGGCAACACAACGCGCTCGACGTGGACACTTGATGAATCGTCGGTCTCGACTCAGATCAATCTGAATGTGACTGCAACAAACGCCGCGCTTGTCTGGAGCGCAAACGCGTCGGCAGATTGGGATCTTGGCACGACCAACTGGACGGTCATCACCGATGGCTCAACCGATCGTTTCTTCGATGTGGATACGGTTTTGTTTGATGACTCCGGCGCCAGTTCCAACACGATCAACATCGCCACCACCGTCAAACCGGCAATTGTGACCGTCAATTCCTCGAGCAACTTCACGTTCACCGGCACTGGTGCGATTGCCGATTACGCCGCAACCCCGATGCAACTTGTGAAGGCGGGGACAGGAACGCTGATAGTGCTGAATACGAACAGCTATGCCGGCGCGACAATCATCAGTAATGGAACATTGCAAATCGGCAACGGCGGCGGCGCCACCAATGGAGGTGGCATCGCCGCGCTTGGCAGCAGCCCCTTCACCGTGAACTCTCCCGGCACTCTGGCCTTTTTCCGCACGAACAACGCATGCACGATCAACAACGTGATCGGCGGAAATGGCACGGTCGTGTTTCAAGGCACGGGCAGTAGTTTGGAAAGCGGCTATTTGCTCGGCGCAAACAATTCGGCTTTCCCCGGCACAATGGTTCTCACCAATGCGCGGCTGTCAATTGGCGCGGCGACACAGGTTGGCTCGAATTCAGTCATTGACGTGAAGAACGGCGGCGGCGTTTACCTGTCAGCCGGAACGGTTGGAACGCCCATCAACATTGCCGGCACCGGATGGTTGGAAGCCGGCAATTATGGCGCGTTGCGCGTGGATAATTCGACGTGGAGCGGACCGGTTACGCTTACGGCTAATGCGCGCATCGGCGCATTCAACAATAACGGCACGGTCAGCGGGATGATCAGCGGTCCGTACGAACTGGAACTTTGGGCAGGCGGTGTTGCATCACGCTCGATCACGCTCATACCGACGAACCGCAATGCTTATGCCTCATTGCGCGTCAGCGGCATCATGGTCGCAGTGGCGGGGAATACAAATGCATTCGGCACGGGGCCGGTGATCATGAACGGCGGCACGCAACGGCTGTCCGGATTTAGTTTTGCCTTCTCGAATCTCACCAGCACGACGGCAGGCGGTAACATTCAGAACTCGTCCGCCACGCCCGCAACGTTCACCGTTGGACTCGATGACAGCAGCACACCGTACGGCGGGATCTTCGCGAATCCGGTCGGTTCCGCAGGCGCGCTGAGTGTCGCTAAAGTTGGCTTGGGCACGCTCACGCTGAACGGCACGAATCTGAACACGGGCAATTTCACGGTGCAATCTGGAGCGATTGCGCTTGGGCCAAACGGCTCAATTTCGAATGCGGCAACCGTCGTGCTCTCGGGCGGAACATGGGATGTGACGCCGAAGGCGGGCGGCTACACGCCACAACATATTATCAAAGGCAATGGCACGGTGTCGGGCGCGGTGCATCTTGCGACGGCGAATTTGTTCCTCCCCGGTGACGCAAGTGTGCCAGGAACGATCACGGTCGGCGGCAGCCTTGATATGTATTCCACTTGCACCAACATGCTTGACCTCACAAATTCCGCCGTTGCTGGCAGCGGCATCAACGATCTGATTCAGGTGAACGGCAGCCTCGAACCGAGTAACAGCGTGATATTAATCAATCCGCTCGCGCCGTTGCTCAGCGGTACAAACACGCTGTTCACATTCACAGGCACAAAGTTCTCGTCATTCAATCCCGCCGTGCTCGGCAACACCACGCGCAAAACATGGACGCTTGATGAAACAAGCACCGCAGGACAGGTCAATCTTGTCGTCAGTGGCGACTACGCCTCGCTGGTCTGGCGGCCCCAATCCAGCGGCGATTGGGATCTCGGCACGTCCAACTGGTTCAACAACGCAAATTCCACAACGGATCGTTTCTACCAGGTGGATTCAGTTCTCTTCGACGACTCTGGCTCATATTCGAACATTGTGTCGCTGACGACAACGCTTCTTCCGACGACACTTGTCGTCAACGCCAGCAGCAACTACACATGGATTGGCGCGGGCAAGGTCAGCGGCAACATCGGCATGACAAAACTCGGAACCGGCCTGTTGACCATTAGCAACGCGAACGATTTCGCAGGTCAGATTTTGGTCAGCAACGGCATCGTGAAAGTGGGGCACACGAATGCGCTTGGAAATAATGTCGGCGAAACCGTCGTGGTCGGGGGTACGGTTGACATTCAGAACATGGCGCTGATGAACGCGGGCGAGCGCTTCATCATCAGCGGAACCGGCTACAACAGCACGGGAACAGTCATTGGAACAGGCGCAAACCAAAATAACGCGGTTCGCTATGTGACGCTCGCGGGCGATGCGGCGATTGGTTCGTGGGCTGTGGGCGAGCGATGGGATATTCGCGGGCCGGGGGGATCTGGAACGTACAACGCTGAAGTGAATCTCAACGGTTTCACGCTGACCAAGATCGGTCAGGGTCGCGTGAGCATGATTGATTCCACCATCACAAACGCGGGCAGCATCATCGTTCAAAGCGGAATGTTCGAGTTTTCCCGCGACATCATCAGCGGCCCGGGCGTTATTTCTCTTCTGCCAAATACGTCGCTGTATTTCGAGAACTATGCCGTGGGTACGATAACAAAGACACTCACGATGGACAGCGCAACCATTACCAATGCCGGCAGCACCTTCACGCTTGGCTCGCCCGTTGTGCTGACGAACGCAAACACATTCTTTACAGGGCTGAACCTGACGCTGACCAACGCCGTCAGCGGACCGGGTTCACTGATCAAGACCAGTGGCAGCAATCTGGCGTTGACCGCTGACAACACGTACTCGGGCGGAACCGTTGTCGCATCAGGCACGTTGATTATTGGCGGCGGCGGAGCATCAGGATCTGTAATCGGCCCGATTGCGAACAGCGGTACTGTCAGATTTGCGCGTTCCGACTCCTTCACGCTCATGAATTCGATCGCCGGAAACGGCAGCATTGATTTCAACGTCGCCGGCGGTGTCACGGTGGATTCCAATGCAAGCATCAACATCACGGGGCAAATCCAGGTTCCGAACAGCGCGGCGGGACAGATGACGATCAATCCCGGTGCGTCCATCGTTTCGGGCTTTTTCCTTGTTGGCAATCAGGGTACAGGATGGCCGGGTTACGTGACGCAAAACGGGGGAAGCCTCGTTGCAACCACGCAGATTCGAATCGGTCACTGGCCGGGTGAAACCAGCACGTATTTCATGGCGGCAGGTTCAATCACCGTGACAAATGATACGACCACGAATCCATACAGCACCAGCTCAGCCGAGGCCAATGGCGCACTGTATCTGGGAATAGATGGCACCGGTATTTTCACGATGACGGGCGGAACCGTTCGCGCCGGCGCGTTGGTTCTGGATAACCGCAGCGACACGTCAGGAACGGATGCCTTCATCATGGAGGGTGGATCGCTCACGCTTGGTCGCTGGGGCATTCAGGGCAATCCTTCCACGGTCATCATGCTGGGCGGTGGCAGTGTTTCGGCATCCACGAACTGGACAAGTTCGCGCCCGATTACACTCACCGGAACGAACGGCGCATCTACCTTCGACACGGCGGGGTGGACGATCTCCATCAGCAACGTGATTTCCGGAGTCGGCGGCCTGACAAAATCCGGCCTGGGTTATCTCATGCTCCAATCGTCAAACACGTACACCGGCGCGAGCTCAGTGAACAATGGCTATCTGTTCGGAACAGGTTCGGTCAACAGCGCGGTTTCTGTCAACAACGGCGGTGCCATCGGCGTTCATCCCGTCCAGGTTGTGACGGGACTGTTCACGGTCGCGTCCTCGCTGAGCGTTGCCAGCAACGGTGCGGTTTCGGTTCTCACGCGCGGGCCAAATCCAACAATTCGAGTCACAGGAGACCTGACCAACTCGCCGGGCGCAATCGTTGACATCATTCCTGCATCGCCGATTTCCAATTCTACGCATGTGCTGATTGCCTATGGCGGAAATTTCCTGGGCAACATCAGTGACTTCTCCGTGAGCGTTCCGAATGGCGGCCGGGGATATTTGACGAACAACCTTGTGAACACGTCCATTGATCTTGTCATTACCAATGTCGGCACCGGCATCAAGTGGGACGGCGCCGTGGATTCCAACTGGCGTCACGGCGGTCCGCAGAACTGGAAATCCATCACGTTGGCCAATCTCGCCGCCTACAGCGCCTTCGACAATGTCCTCTTCGACGATTCTGCAAGCGGTTCCTATGCTGTGAATCTCGCTGAAGTTGTTTCGCCCTCCTCCATCCTCGTCTCCAATGCGACGATGGGTTATTTGTGGAGCGGCGGCGGAATCGCCGGCGGAATCGGCCTCACGAAACGCGGCGCGGCCACTCTGACGATCAGCGGCACCTCGCTTTCCTACACAGACATGACGCAAGTAGCTGAAGGCACCATCAGGCTCGACAGCGTACCATTGCTGAGTGGCGGTCTCGTCAATTCTTCGACGACAGAATTCTACTCGGCCAGCGGCGCCTGGTCTATTTCCGTCCCGAGCCGTCCGATCGTTGGCACCGGTGTCATCAGAAAGACCGGCCCGGGAACGGCACGCATCGCAAATGCTTCCTTCGGCCTGACCGGGCCTGTGCTGATCGAGCAGGGAACACTCGCGAATGACGGCAATAATTGCGATTGGACCACCAGCGCGGCCGCATTTGCCATCAGCCCCGGCGCGGTATTCGACATGCGCGGCGATGCAACCCGCATCGGCTCACTCACCGGTTCCGGCACAATCACCAATTCCTATGGAAATAACTCTCCCGAAGTTTTGCGCGTGGGCGCAGGCGACACATCCGGTAATTTCGGAGGCATTGTTCAGGACAGCGGTGCCGTTGGCAATGGCGAAGGTCTTGGCTCGATCACCTTCATGAAGACCGGCCTCGGCACGCAGATTGTAACCGCTGTGGATTCTTTGCGAGTCAACACGACGATTGACCGCGGATCACTCATCTTAGCCGCCGATGATTCCCAGGCCAAAGCCCTGGTGTTTGGCGGTGCAGTGAACAGCACCTTCATTCCTGTTCTCGATCTTTCCAACGCGAGCCTGACTGCAACGAGTTTCTCGAACATCATCAACAGTGCCTCAACGACGAAGGTTTTCATCGGTTCGGCGCGCGCGCTGACGATCAATGGTTCCGTCTATGTCGGCCCGCCATCCTCCACCGTGACCACCTATCTGGCGATCAGCGGCCCCGGGTCATTCGTCGTCAACCACACCAATGCACTCTTCAAAGTCGGCAACGCGGTCAATACGGGCTTGATAACACCCTGTAATGCCGGTCTTGATCTGAGCGGACTGGCCAATGCCAACATCAATATTGGCGCTGGCACATTCTCCGTCGGAGCGGGCGACAACGCCACGCGGACTCATTACGCCTATCTGGCCACGAACAGCACAATCACAGCAGGTGCCATTCATGTGGGCGGCAGCGGTGACGGCGGCCAGCAGATCCTGCGACTCGGAACTGCAGCCAACATCTTCAACGTGGATTCCTTCAACATAGGCAACGGCATTCGCGACTGGGGCATCGTGTCATTCGGCGGAACAAACGGCAGCTTCGTGTTGCGCGATCGCACAGGCACGAATCGCGCGAGCTTCAATGTGGGACCGTCGGTCAACCAGACCGCAACCGGTTACGCGATGACCAATATGTTCGATGTCAGCGGCCACAACGCCGACATGCTGATAACCACCCTGAACATCGGTTTCGGCTCGCACAACAACGGATCGCCGACCATCACCAATACCTTCCTTTTCAACAGCGGAATTCTGGACGCGACCGCCGTTCAGATGGCCATCAACATTGCCGCGCCGATTACGAATGCCGCAACGATGATCATCGGCGGCGGCACCGTGAACATTGGCTCCGGCGGAATCATCCTTGCCAGCAACGGCGTCGGCTGCCTCCAGCTCAACGGCGGCACCATCTCCTGCGGCGGCGACATCGCCCGCGCCACGCCGACCGTTGCCGTCGCCCGCGCAGCCTTCACGCTCAACGGCGCATCGCTTGACTTGCAAAGCCACAAGCTCGGCGACGCGAACTTGATCAATCCGCTCGTCATCAATGCCGGATCGCTCGCCAACGTCTCCGAAATCAACAACGGCGCGGCCTGGTCGAAGGTAACAACCGGCACGCTCGTCATCGCAGGCAACAACGGCTTCTCCGGCGCGATCACCATCAGCAACGGCACGCTCCTGATCAATGGTGCGATCACCGGCACAGGCGGCATCACAACCCGGTCCGGCACCCTGCTCGGCGGCAACGGCCCAATCGGCGGTACGGTCAACGCATCAGGGATGATTGCCCCCGGCGCACCCATCGGCCGTTTGATTGTGGGCAATGACTGTTATGTCTCCAGCACACTCGACATCCAGTTGGGCGGCACAACGCCCGTCACCGGCCATGACCAGCTCGTCGTGAGCAACACCGCATACTTGAATGGCGGCACGCTGAACGTTTCCCTGACGACCAACTTCACACCGTCCGCCGGCAACACCTTCACAATCCTCACCGCCGGCACTTTGTTCGACCAGTTCGGCACAACCAATCCTCTGCCCACCCTGTCCTCCTCGAACTTGGGCTGGTCCGTGCAATACCAGACCAACAGCAGCCCCAACGTCGTCATCCTCAGCGTCACCAGCGCGGTGCCGCCGGCCACCGGCTACGACCTCTGGGCCACGCAAATCACCTCCACCAACACCGCCTACAACCAGTCCGCCCTCGGCGACGGCTATCCCAACCTGCTCAAGTACGCCACCGGCTCCAGCCCGACGAATTCCGACGGCCGCGCGCAGATGAACTCCACGCAGACCAACGGCCTCTTCGCGCTCAAGTTCAGCCACAACACCAACGCCACCGATTTGATCCTCTACGTCGAAGGCACCTACACCACGACCAACGACGCGACCTGGGTCGGCATCGCGACCAACAACCACGGCAACTGGGGCAGCGCGACCAACGTCAGCG
>CAIVKH010000240.1 GCA_903906425.1 uncultured bacterium | reverse complement strand
CGACCGCCGGCGTGGTTGGAAACTAAACAGGATCGTAGGTCTTGAAGAAGATATCCGGCTTGCATGGATATAGTTCTCCATTTACTCCCTGTATGATCCAATCGGAGTTCTGTGCGGTAAGCGTTCCCTCCAATGTTTTTATTTGCACGGAGCCTGGAAGAAAAAGGATGTCTCCCTTTTCGTAGGCCGCCGCAATCCATGGCTCTAATTGCCGCCAGTCGTTAGTCGCGTAACGGATCTGTGTCTCGGCCAGTACGGCTTCAATTGTCACTGGTTTCTTTCTGAAATAACTCATCTTTCACCTCTCTTCCTTGCGGTCAAAATCGTTATAGCTTCCCTCTGATGATCTGCACCAAGAACGCCAGCCCGCCGATGAGCGCCGCGATGATTATTACAAGCGGCACCCAGGCCAGCAGTGAATCCAGCATCTCATACGCATGTTGCATATTACTTACCCGCTCCGTTGAGTCTCATTTTCGTTTCTCCATTTCGGCCAGGATCATCTCGGCTTTGTCGATGGCATCGTTCGCGGCAAAGATCCTCCGTCCCGCTGGATCGCAACTGTACGGCGGATCTTCGTACAGCGCCGCCGCCATCAACGCGAGGGTGCGCTGACGGTCGGTGAGTGTACCATCAACACTTCTGACGGATGTTGGTACCACGGCATAATTCCCTTGGCATCCATTGGGACATCCGACCGTTAAACTCACTATGCGCGCGCCGCAACTGACGCACGAGATGGCTATTTCGCTCATAAGTTTTTGTCCTCCTTCTCCAGCAACTCTTCCAGCAGCTCTCGAATCCTGTCGATGTTGTTGCATGCCACGTAGAACGACACGATCATACATACCCCGCAAACGATGACCATGACCATCCCAATGACTTGAGCCGCCATGTTCCACGCGGAGATATCAGCCATCGGATTTCCTCTCCCGCGCATTGTGCACGGCCTCAATCTGCCGACGCAGCGCGGCGTTCTCGGCCTCAAGCTCCGCGATTTTCCGCTCAAGCTCTGCGATCCGCCGCGCATTGACCTCCGCGCCGATGCGAATGTCTCGCTCCAGCGCACAGCCGACACAGTTACATTCGTTGCCGTGTGTCATCGTCTCACCTCCGGAAACTTCCGAATCTGGAGGTCTTCGGGGAACTGGTCGAATGGGATCGGCTTGCCGCGCTCGCAAATCTGCTTTCCGAAATATGCCACCCCGGCCGCGGTGCACTGATCCTTGACGGATCGCATGCATTCGATATTCATCGGGCGCGCGCCAGGCCCGCTCTCGCCGCCACAGATTACCCAGTCGATTCCGGATAGGTCCGCATCGATCTGCCCAAGCTGCGGCTCGACGCTCAGAAACCGAACCGCTGCCGGTATTTCGACCAGGTAGCGCGATCGCTTGTCAAAGTACTCCTGATTCTCGACCGTCGTACCGAGCCACACGTTCGGCCATGGTGTCGATATCCACGGCAGGAATTTGCGGAAGTTCTCCGGCCGCTTCGTAAGTAAGAGCCAGTCGAGATTCGGCGTGTCTGTGATTAGTTGAAATAGCCGATTGCGCGAGCCTTCCAAGTCTGGCCGATCCTCCATCACGTCGCACATCGAGCCGCAGAACACGCGGTACCGCTTGCCCTCACGTTCCGCTGCGCGGTTCCACGCGAGAGGTTGTTTCCAGTACGATTCGCTTGCCGGCTTGCGCCATGAGCCTTCTCCCCAAAGCTGAACGCCGACGAACCTGGATGCAACGCCTTCCGCGTAGCAATTCTTGCACGCCGGCGAAATTTTCGTGCATCCCCACCAGGGGTTAAATGTCATGTCGCACCACGCGATACCAGTCTTGGCGCCCATCAGCTTTTCTCCTTCGCTTCCAGCTCGTCCAGTTGCTCCCGCCACACCAGCACCTGATCTCGCAACGCCTGCTGGTGCCTCCGGATGGTGCCGCACTCAGCGTTCATGCAGCGGATCTCTGCCATCGCCGCGTTCATCTTGCGCCGCAGTATGTCAACTGTGGTCATGTCAAACTCCAGTATTCCACCAAAGACGGAATGAGTCAAGGTTTTTATCGGGCCGATCGAAGCGAGTCGATCTTTTGGCTGATCGATCCCCTCGAAAAATCATGGCTGCCGGATTTGTACCGGCCCATGCAGAACTCGAAGAGTTTTTCCTTGGATCCGAATTGGCTCTTGAGGTTCTTGTCCAAGTAGTACAACAGCCCCACCTGCTTCTCAGAGGGTGGCTCTTTGCGCCACCCCGCGGTTGCGTTGAGGACAAGCCGATCGGCGTAGGGGATCT
>CAIVKH010000239.1 GCA_903906425.1 uncultured bacterium | reverse complement strand
GTCCGCTTCAGAGATATGAGTTGCTTGAAGATATGCTCGTCGAAAGCCTTGATTCCATATTGATCCAAGAAGATCAGATTAGCGGAGTCATTCATTAGCGGAGAAAGAAGCTCTAACGCTTTTTGAAATTCCTCATTGAGGAAGCGCACATCGACCAAGCCGTTGATGCTCCCGCAACCTTTAATATTCTCTACAAGCGCTTCAAATTTCCGTCGTTTCTTTTCATTGAAAAAGACATGCACTGGAGTATGGCCATTGACCAAATGGGAACGGTATTTTTCCAATGCTTCCATGATGATCAACGGACTTCCTGGTTCTCCCTTCGTGTCTTTGCCTGGTCCTGCAAAAAGATCGAAAATGTTGGTGCGTTTCGCCGATGGCTGACGGCCAGCAATGAACACTGGAAGCCACTTCATCAAGTAATCTGAGAATAACTGCAGTTTGATTTTGGTTCCCGAATCAAACTCTTTTGCATGTAGATCCATGACTGCACGACCTCCAAATGCTTTCGCATTTAATCTGCACCGCGGACATTCCACAATATTTAGGATGTCGCATTCTAGCAGGGCATCGGTATTTTCCAAGCATTGGATTTTTTCGGGGCGGCGGGTTCCAATGATCGGAAGTTTGATGAGGCGCGCAGAAGAGGCGAAGTTCGTGGACTCGCTTCGTGAGGGAAAGCGGCAAGCTGCCAGACATCTTCTTTGGCGAACTGTCCGTGCCACTTGCGCATCAAGACGCTGTCACCATTCTCGGCACTTCGCGGGTCACTTGATCGAATCCACCGTCAACGTTCCGCTGCGATCCCGCGTGCCGCCGACTTCCTTGTAGGAGCAGTTGGCGACGCCGTCTTTCCCAAACTTGCCGGAGAACTTGAACGCGCCATTGCCGCCGCCGCCGGTGGATTTGCCGGTGCCGCTGACTTCGGTCTTCAGGTCGGTCTTGACTTGTCCGACGTAGGTCATGTGTTTGCTGCCGCCGTGGGCCGCCACGTATTGCGCATCATAGACGCCGGGGGTGCCGGTGGGCGTAAGTTTGCCGGACCAGGTGCCCTTGCTGCCGCCGAAAATGAAGGTGCCTTTGATGGTGAGTTCCGCGGGCTTGGAGGCGGCGTTATCGGCGAAGGCGAGACCGCCGAGGAGCAGTACACCGCCGAGGAGTGTGCAGACGCAACGCGCTGAAATTTTTCGGCTCACGTGAGGACATTAGAGCCGGTCCGCACGAGGTTGCAATTCCGATTTGCACCAGGCGCGTATTCCATCCCGGACCGCGCGATGAAGAATTGGCAGCGTGGATTTCCAATGATTGGAAAAGTGCGGTCGTGGTGTTTTCCAATGATTGGAAGTGAGCCGAAAACCTGAAACCTGAAACCGGAAACCTGAGTCGGAAGCCGGATTTGAGTTTCCAATGGTTGATGAGGTGGGCGGAAGAGGCGAAATTTCAAATTTCAAATTGGAGATTACAGATTTCAGATTGGGGGATTTCATTCGTGGTCGGGGAGGGCGTGGTCTAGGCGGAGGATGCAGTGGCCGAAGTCTAGAATCTTCTTGGCGGGGTCGGGCTGGAATTCGGGGCGGATGCGGCAGAGGCGGCCGCGGCCCTGATAGCAGATGCCGGATTCGTAGAGGCGGTTGAGGTGTTTGCTGGCGGCGGAGACGCTGATGCGGAACATGCTGGCGACGTCGGAGGCGCAGCAGCCTTCGCCGTCGCTGATGAGTTTGAGGATGTGCCAGCGCTGGGAGTTGCCGATGGCGGTGAGGAGTTTGTCGAGGTCGAGACGGGGGATGTTGGGCGGCGGGGTCGCCGGCATCGGCCCGGCCGGAGGCTTCGCGCCTGACTGCGGGCTTTGGGCGGCTGGAACGGGGGCGGGGGCGGCTTGTGCTGGCATGATTTTCTCCATTTCTTGCGTTTTCCTTCGAAATGCTGGCCTTTTGGTATGTGAAACTGGGGCGCGGGTCAAGGGGAAAGGCGTTCGTTTAGTCGCTTAGATATTAGTGTTAGTCACAGCGATATTAAGTGTAGTCATATCCATATTGATGGGGGTTGTTTCAGGATTCATGATAGTCTTGGCGATATTGAATTGAGTTGCTTCCATATTGATGAGGGTTTCATCCGGTTTAGTAATAGTCTGATGACATTTATAGTTAGTCGCAGTTGGTATAGTATTTCGTACGCCGGGCATCATTTTTTGGAGGGCAGACGTCGCCTTTTTGGGGCCGGATGTCGGGGCGGGGAGGGGCGAGGCGGAGTTTTTCGGCGGCGGGTTGGCGTCGGGCGCGCGGCTGGTCGTCTTGTGTGTTCGATGTATCGCGATGGGGACGCCGCGACGGCGGGCACCGCATGATGATCGGGCGATGAAGGCGGATCAGTGACTCCGTCTTGCGGCGCGATGAGGGAGAATGAGGACGCAGGCCACAATAAACAGGGTGAGAATGGCCGAGGCCGTGAAGCGGCTCATGGCGAGGCCGCCCTCGGCGGCCGGCTTGTCAAGAAAATCGCCGACGACGGCCCCCAGCGGCCTCGTCAGAATGAAGGCGGTCCAGAACAGTGTTGTGCGCGAGATCTTCGTCCAGAAGCGTGCTGCAACCACCAGCGCCAGCAGGCCGCCGAATACCGCGGCGGCGCCGAGATAGCCGAGGTCGGCCGTGTCGGCGGTCCAGTCGCCCAGCGCGGTGCCCAGCGTTTGCGAAAACATGATTGTGACCCAGTAGAAGCCCTCGGAGCGCGACGAGCTGACATCTTCCACGGCCACCGAACCCATCACGCGCTTCCAGACGAACAGCGAAGCGAGCAGCAGCGCCAGCAGGAGGGCGGTGCCGCCGGTGTAGCCGATGCCCAGCGACCGGGTCGCGAAATCCGCCAGCGTCGTGCCGACGGTTGTCGAGGCCACAATCGTCATCCAATAGGTGATCGGATGGAACTTGCGCGCGACGATCTGCGCGATGACCGTGGCGATGAAAATCACGGCGAAAATTATCGTGCTGACCAGATAGCCCAGGTTCATGGACATGGAAACCGCATCGCCGCCGGTCTCCCCCAGCGTGGTGGCGACGATCTTGATGATCCAGAAGATCAGAGTCACTTCCGGCACCTTGCTCAGGGCGTTGTTCGTTGTACTTTTCGAATCTTCGTTCATTTGTTTCCTTTGCGGCGGTCAGCCTGCCGCAGAATCCGGTATCACCGCAGACTTTTCACGCGACGGCAAGTTCCAATGATTGGAAATTTTCGTGAGCGGATTTTCCAATGATTGGAAAGATCGCGGCGAATTGTTTGCATGAAGATTCCAATGCTTGTGGCGATTCTTGTTTTCGCGGCGGCCCCGATGTTGCGGGCCGAAGAAGCCGTTTCGGGGGCGCCGATTGATCCCGCGCAACTGACGCGCGTGAGCTTCGGCAGCTATTCGCACTGGCTGCAGCCGTGGCGCGGCTATCTGGAAACGATGCCGGCGTCGCGATTCCTCGACGGGCTGGGAATCGTGCTGAACGTGCATCGCGGCGAAGACGCGGAACAGGTTTTGCGGATGTGCGCGTCGAACGGAATCCGCCATGTGCGCGTCGAGATCGGCTGGGGAAATCTCGATTACGATGACGAAACGAAATTGCACAACGCGAAGGATGCCGCGACGCGGCTGCTCGCGTGCAAGGCGAACGGCATCCGCCCGCTGATTCTGCTGAACGGCCATCACGGCGCGCCGTGCCCGGTTAGATTTTTCGAGCGGAAGGTGACGGCGGACGCGGAGGCAGGCGGGCGCGAATTGATGTTGGACAAGACGGACGACCTGATCGTCGGCCATAGCGGCGTGAGCGAAGTGAAGGATTACATCGCAGCGCATTCGCTGGTGACGAAAATTGACGGCAACAAGGTGACGCTGTCGCGGCCGCTGAAGGAGAAGATTGCGGCGGGCACGAAGGTGCGGATGGCGACGCTGAAATATGCGCCGTTCAGCGATCCGGCGACCGAGGAGGGACGCAGGACGCTTGATGGCTGGAAGCGGTACGCGAAGACCATCGCGATTTTCGCCGCGGAAACTCTCGGCACGAAGGGGCGGGCTGATCTCGGATTCGATCTGGAAATCTGGAACGAAATGTCGTTCGGCTCGAACTTCATTCATTCGAACCGCTACTTCGATCCGCCACCGACCGCGCATGACCGGGGCGGCACCTATCTCGACATCGTGCGCGCGACGGCAGAGGCGGCGGATGCGGAGCCCGCGCTGTTCGCGGGCGTGCGGCTCGAAGACGGATTTTCGAACACGCTGCCGTGGCCGGCGAGTTCGCAGATGCCGGCGCGCGTGACGGCGCTGAGTCATCATCCGTATGCCGGTCGGAAAGTTTTTCCGAAGGACATGCCGAAAGGAACGGCGTTGAACGCGCTTGGCCTGCCGGACAAAAGCGGATTCGCGCCGGCCTACACGGAATGCTTCCCGGAATATTTCGCGACGGCGTTGCAGACGGAAACGATCACACGCGACATGGCGCCAATCACGACGAAGATTTACGGCGATCAGCACGGGCGCTTCACGCGGCCCGGAAATCCGTGCTGGTGCTGGATCACGGAGGTGAATTACGCGCCGGGCGAAGACGGTGTGACCGACCAGGCGCTCGCGCTGCGGCTGAAGGCCAAGGCGATCACGCGGTATTTCTGTTTCTATCTGAACAAGGGTGTCGAGCGGCTTTATCTCTACGCGACGGGCGCGAACGACACGAAGCAGGGCGACCTCGAACTCGGCGTGCTCAAGCAGGATTTCCTCAATCGGAAGGCGGCTGAAAACAGTTATCCCGCCGATGACGCGCCGTGGACTTCGCCCGCGCTGCTGGCCGTCCGTCGCATCGCGGAGCAAATGCGCGCGGGGCTTGATCCGCGCTTGAAGGAAATGCAGGAGATCAAACTTGTCGGCGTTGAAGACACGCACAACGCGAAGCAGTTTGATGGCGATCCGAGCGATCTGCGCGCGAGGCCGTCGCTGTTTGACCGCGATGTGTTCGCGTTCCTGCCGTTTCAGGTGAACGCAAAGAAATTCGTCATTCCGTTTTACGTGATGACGCGCGACATCAAGTGCGATCTGCCGGAGGAGAAATTCACGGTCACGATCAAAGGCATCAGCGCCCGGGCGAAGTTTTCTGTTTACGATCCCATTCGCAATTCGCGGAAGAGTGTTGCGGCTATATCGGGTGATGGCGATGTCGTGAAGATCGAACTGTCAGCCGCGGACTATCCTCAATTGCTGGAAGCCGAGTGAGGCGTATTCACAAAGATAACCAGCGTGAATCACAATCATTGGACAAGATGGAAAAGCAGGAAATGAAAAGAAAGTTGATGAAGATAACTCTGGGGTGGCTGTTTTTCGGAGCGTGGGCTCTCGCCGCCGACGCACAACAGCCGCGACTGATGTCTGAAGGACTGGCGGGTTACATCAGCATGGATGTGACGGCGTCGCCGGATGAATTTGGATATGGCGTCAGCCTCTACGCGACGGCGTGGCCGCTGGTGGAACAGCCGCTGCGCAATTTTCAAATCGGACTGGCATCGATATGGATCATTCCAGAAAACCGCAAGATCAATGAACCGCTCGTGCCGACGGGCACCGTGGCGCGCGATAGCATGCCGGGGCGCGGGCCGAGTTATCGCGATGTTTTTCAGACGATCGAGGGCGGGCTGGGATTTTGGGCGAACACGCGTTTCGGCGACACGACGGCGAAGTTTCGCATGAACGGAACGGCGAATGGCTATAACCACGAGATATCATCGCCGGGCTGGGGCTTCGGGAATACGAAGGCTCTCAAGGCTGACGAGATGGGCATCGCGCAACTTAGTCCGAGGCTGCTTGTGCCGCCGGATGGACTTACGTTCCGCGACGGCACTTGCGGCGAGTTATTCGGCTATGCGTGGATGGTTCTGCCGCTGACCGGGCCCAAGTCGACGACGGCCGGTCTTCCGATTCCCACCGGCAACCAATGCTGGACGATGTTCATCAATTCGGAAAACTTCAAGGGGCCGGTGGCATTTTACACGCCGGTGACCTGGACGCGAATTTCGCGCAGGCATCCGCCAGCAATAGGGCGCGGACTGGACACGCGGCCGGGGCTTGTCACCGGTGGAGCGATTGAGATCAACACGGTGCCTCGGTTTGTCGGAAAAGATGCCAAAGGCATCGAATACTCCCGCATCCCTCACCTGCAATTTCCGGCGGACGAGCAGGGGCGGACGGTTCTGATTCATAACCTGACGCATTATTCGAAGGACGCGCTGTACAGGCAGGTTGAAGGCTGGATAAGTGGCGGTGAGGCGGCTTCTGGAAAATTCGACGAGAAAGGAGCGAACAGTCCACCGTGCAAGGCCCGGCGATTGTCGGTCCGCCAAGGGGCGGAAAGGTTGCCGATTCGCGGCTGCGAGAACTGGGTGGAAACTTGCGCCATAGATAGGACAACTTTTGGCCTGCAATGGAAGGAACCCGTCTTGGAGAAGTGGACTGCTTCGCTGCGGCGCGGAGCTTTTCCCGAGTATTGCCGGCGAGACGATACGCAACTTGTCGCCATTGCCGAATCCTCGGTTCCTGATGATACCGGCTTGAAGGCGGCGCGGTTTCCGCAGGCAGTTAAAGACCAAAGCTACACCTCGCCGGAGACTGGTGATAACTGCTGGAAGAGGCCCGGCCCGAAAGCCGGTCCGTTTCAGGCGAAGCTGGCGGATGGAAGTGTCGTGACTTACTGGTGGTATCGGTTCATTGACCAGCCGTCTTTGCAGGATGCCGACTTAAGCGATGCGGAGAAGAATCGCCTGCAGGCCACGGTCGAAAAGATTCACGCGCTGTGGACGATGGACAAGGAATACATGCCGCCGCCGAAAATGGGAACGCTTGCTGCGCTCGATGCCGCGCTCATTGTCACGCCGCCGAAAGGGTTGGAAATCGGCTATGTCCCAATCGTCACCCGTCAATCATCGCGATGAGGCCAACATGATATCTGCCCCGCTGACCGCAATGATGCTTTGGTATTCCAAGCCTGCGGCGACGTGGATCGAGGCGCTGCCGGTGGGGAACGGGCGACTCGGAGCAATGGTCTTCGGCGGAATCGCGAGCGAGCGGATTCAACTCAACGAACAGACCATCTGGACGGGCGGGCCGTACGATCCGACGCGGTCCGGCGGTCCCGAAGCGTTGCAGGAAATCCGGCGGCTGGTGTTCGCCGGAAGATATTTCGAGGCGGAAGAACTCTTTGCCAAATCCATGATGGGCGCGCCGGCGG
>CAIVKH010000238.1 GCA_903906425.1 uncultured bacterium | reverse complement strand
GATGCCTTCCGGCACGACCTGGACCTGGGCAATGGCGTACAGCACGGCGACATTCCGCAGTTCGACGACGCGAGCAAGGCCTGGCGGCCCACTCGCGGCGTCACGCAGGACATCATGGTGCCGCGCCTCGAAGGCGGCTACACGGTCCTGCATTTCGCCAGCGGCCTGCTGATGAGCACCGAAATCGGCGCGTGATCCCATCAGAGGACGGAGGGCGATTCTCAGGCTAGAAAGTGGACACCGGTGCCAGCCAGAGATGCCGCAATGTGATGGGTGTCGCCAGTTTCCCATGCAGCGGAAAACTTCGCTTGTGTCGCGTGATCGCAACTTCCGGTTTGAGAGGACTGGCTTCGCAGTCGCGCGGCCTGCCGATTGATCTGATCCTCGACTTGCGTTCCTTGAACGGTTCGACGAGCGCAACCGACGGTTTCGGATAGACGGTGTTGTAGCCAACCATCATCGCCTCGGTCATGGCCCACGCGTAGTCACCAACTATGAAACGGTCGATTCCTGAATCGCAATAGTCGGTCAGTAATGAGTGCGTCTTGTCGACGGGTTTGCATTCGATGAAAATTCCATCCTGAGATTTCTTCACGTTTGGACGATCCACGAGAAACGCGACGATGTCCGGCTTCTTGCTCGTCTTCTTGCCGTCGTAATTCCGCACCTCTGGCCGTGTGATGCCGGAGAAAATGTCGCCTGTAAATCCATCTACCTTGTCTGAATCCAAGAGATGGTCTTCAAGGATCTCATGCAGGTGAGTCGTGAAATCGACTTCCAGCGCTGTTCGTGGATCGAAGGGCCGCGGAGGATCGGTATGAAGGATGTGCCACGCCTGCGCAATGGCGTCTTCAATGACCAAGAAAATCGTCTGATGCACCGGAGGATGGGGCAGCGAAAAGGCTTCTTCCCTTTCGGCCATCGAATCCTTGGACAAACCAAATCCCATTCGTCTATTCCTCGAACGGTCCCATGCCCTCGCTCAGAATTCTTACCGCACAAAGCCGCGAACGCGATGGCGTCCAGTAACGCGCATGATTCAGGATTGCGACGACGAGCGTACGCGGCACGCCTGCATCAAGAATCGCCATGCTTGCACCGGTGCTGCTGGCGAGCGTCAGCACCTGTGCGACCAGTTCGTTGTCCAGATCGAAGTCAAGCTCAGCCTCGTTCGTCACCGTCACTGCCGCGAACGGGGCATCATTTTTCGCACCCAAGATATTCGCGAGACGTACGGCGACCGTTTGACCAATTCGCCTGAAGAACGGTCGCAAGACGCCCTCCATACGCGAACAGAATTCGCGCCGTTGCTTTGTGACCGGAGGCAAACTCGCTTTTCTGCGTACTGACTTGAAGGGGAGTTCCACGCTCAACGTGTCGCGGATAACATCCATGTCGCGCTGCTTAAGGCCATAAAGGGTAGCGAAAAAAGCATCTATTTCAGAGAACACAGTGAGGTCTTCGGCAAGCAGTCGGGCGCTCAGTGTTCTCCCAATCGCTCGCTCGTCCTTTGTCAACTTTTCCCATGGGATAATTGGGAATTTCTCCATGTCGGCGAGGTGGACTTTTCTCCTTTCAGCGCCGAACTCAGGGCTGGTCAATAACGCATAGTGCATCCAGAGATCACTGTGCGCTGTTAACAAAATGTAGCGCGCAAGCTCATGCGCATGCGGATGTCCATGTGCCGAGAAGCCATTGAAGCTCTCGTTAAAAGCAACGTCTTCGGTAGTGAGCCATGCACGACCTTCGGTTCTATGCAGGCCGGGCGATACCTTTGCCAGTACGAGTGGAGATCGAAAGAGCGCGCGGTCGCGAGGACGAAATGCCGTGGGTCGCGAAAATGGCTTTAGAACATCCACGTCCACTTCAAAACTGAACCGCTCAGTATCATTCACATCGGGCAACCCGTGTAGATGCGACGCATCAACCTGTAACTTTTGCGTCGGTTTGATTTGGTATCCGTTGCCGAATCTCAAGCCCAACTTATGCCAATATATCTGTAGTGGAATGCCGCCGCTCCGCGAGACCTTACGGACGACTTCAACATCAAGTGCCGTTCCAAGCGCGAGCGCCTTCCATAGCCACGGCTCGTCAAAAGTTTGCTCTACGCTCACTTCCTCGATGGACTTCGAATCCACGCGGATTTCGCCACGATCATTCAACGCTTCATCGGGATGAACCGTGATCCAGCGCACCGAATGGTCCGGTTTCGGGATGCGGTTGCGGGCGAAGAAGAGGAGAAACGGCTGCTGCATTTCCGGCCAGACATTGGTGTCGGAGAGGTTCGAGCAGTTCAACATTCCCGTTACCGCGACGGCTTTGAAAATCGCCTCGCGTGCGCCTTGTCCGATGTCGCCCTGCTTGAAGAGCAGTCGTGCTGGCAGAACGAAGGCCATGCGCCCGCCGGGTTCACACCATTGCATCGCACGCCAGATGAAGGGCAGGTCCGGAACGCTGTCCGGGTTCTGATATGTTGTGGCGATTTCAGAAAATCCGCGTTCGGTGAGAACCTCGCGACCGATGGCCTGAAATGTTTCGGCAAGTTTCTTCTGCGATTCTGGAAGGCTTGTCCAAGGCGGATTGCAGATCACCAACTGGTATCGCCCGCGATGACGTTCCAGTATTCGCGCGTCGAGACTTCCCGCGACCGGTCCTCTGGGCGGTTCGCCTTTGAAGCGACAGTTAAAGAGCACCCGGTTGCGAAGATTTTTGAAGCGGAGCGCGTGCGGCGGCGTTGGCTTCGGATCAAGTTCGATTGCGGTCAGATAAAGACTGAGCGCCGCGAGACGCAATGCAGATTCGCTGATGTCGAAGCCGCGAAGTTGTTTGTTGAGGATGTCGCGAATTTCCGCCCGTTGCGGTCGTTGTTTCGATTTCTTCCATCGCTCCAAATAAAGCCGTCGGAACGAAAGAACGAGAAAGACCCCGGCACCGCAGGCCGGATCGAGTACGCGCGCTTTGCCAGCCTTTTTGATTCCGTCAAAAGCATCATCAACGAGATAATTGGCGATGGTGCGCGGCGTGTAATGCACGCTCGTTTCGCCGGCCTCAATTTCGTCCCACGCCCAAACGAAGCCTTCATAGACCTGGCTCAACAAGCCCACGGGCACATGTGCAAAATCGAAGTCACTCCACAAACGTTTCTGATAGTTGCCGTCTTGCGGTTCTTCATTCAGCAGGATCGCGCGAAGATGTTGAAAAACCTTGCTGCCGGACGGCGCAATTTCCTGAAACCATGCGGCATTGCCCTTGCGGGTCAGCGGAAGGAAGTCGCCGTTAAACGTATCATCAAGCCATTTGCATGTGCGCGCCGCCTTCGTCGCGTCTGCGAGGCAATCATCAAATTGCTTCAGACCGGGCGCGAACACTTTCAGATGCTCAACCGTGACAATCTCGCGGTCTTTGAGAAATCGAAGAAAAAGCGCACGACCGACGAGGGAGAGCACGTCGTCACGCTTCATGGCCGGACTGTCGGCGACGATATTGTTCGCCACCTCCGAGAGAAGATCGAACATCGCTTTGTAAACGTAGTCTGCGTGCTCCGGCGTTCCGTCCGGCGAATATTCGCCGAGCGACATGCGTGCAAAAAGGCTTCGAGCTTCCGACGTGTTCGACTCGAATCTTTGCCAGTTCTCGCTGACGGCATCGAGGCTGACCGGGATTACGCGAACCACGCCCGGTTCGACCACCGCCAGAAATGCGCGCTCTCCGCGACTACCGAGCGTGCGTCGCAGATACCGCAGTTGCTCGTGCTGCAAGCGCCGATCTGCCGAAAGCGCGTCATTTCGTACAAAGTAGAGGAGAGGTTTTTCGCGGCTCTCCGCCACTCCGTCCGGCAACACCACCTGCCCGCGCTCCTGATGCACCGGGCACAAATCGAGGTAGTTCAGACAATCCGACGCCGGGGTTGTGCCGAAAAGCCGTACGTTTTGTTCCGGCACGCCGCACCATAGAATTTCCGAAGGAATTCTCGCGGAGAGACTGCGTGACTCTGCTGCGACGACTATTTTACGGCTTGCCATGATCTTGCTGCTTATACAAACTTTTGCTCGTACGAGCGCCATTGTTCGACAATTTCCCACAACCCCAAGAATGAATGTTGGCGGGAAGTATAGCGGCACGGCGACGTCCGCCAAGCCCGATGGAGCTCGAGCAATAATCTTCGGTGCGTTGCACCATCCCTAGTCATCCCAATGATTGGAAAACTGCGCGGGGCAGATTTCCAATCATTGGCATCTGGCGTCACTCGATCGGCGTCGTATCCGGCGCGGTGCCGGGAACGGGAGCGGTCGTTGCGGGTTCTTCGGTTCCGGCGGTGTCATCTTCCGGATCAACCGTCGTCGCGCTGACGACTTTGTCGCCTTCGTCCAAATTGATGAGTCGCACGCCTTGCGTGTTTCGTCCGATGACGCGGATGCCGTCAACGGGCATGCGGATCATGACGCCTTTTTGCGTGATGATCATGAGCGCGTCGTGTTCGTGAACCGAGTGCGCGGCGACGAGCGGGCCGTTGCGGTCGCTGGCTTTCATCGTGATGACGCCTTTGCCGCCGCGGCTCTGCACGCGATATTCGTCGAACGTCGTGCGCTTGCCATAGCCATTTTCGCTGATGCACAAAATCGTGGCGTCCATCTCGACGACTTCGACGCCGACGACAATGTCGTCATCGTCGAGGTCAATTCCGTACACGCCAACCGTGTCGCGGCCCTGATCGCGCATTTCGGATTCGCTGAAACGAATGCTCATACCGCCGCGCGTGGTGAGCATCATCTCGCTCTTGCCGTCGGTGAGCTTGACACCGATGAGCTTGTCGCCTTCTTCAATCTTGATGGCGATGAGACCATTTGTGCGGATGTTGTCGTAATCCGAAAGCATGGTCTTTTTGACGATGCCCTGCTCGGTCGCGAACACGAGGAACTGCTCCGATGAAAATTCACGGACGCGAATCAGCGCGGCGATTTTTTCCTCGGCGGCGACATTGAGCAAATTCACGATGGCCTTGCCGCGCGATGTGCGGGTGCCTTCGGGAATCTCGTACACTTTCTTCACGAAAACATCGCCCTTCTCGGTGAAGAACAGCAGGCTGTCGTGCGTCGTCGCGGTGAAAACGTGCTCGACGTAATCCTCGTCTTTCGTGTCCATGCCGGTGACGCCGCGGCCGCCGCGGTTCTGCTGGCGGAAGCTGGCGATCGGCACGCGTTTCACATAGCCGCCGTGGGTCAGCGCGATCACGCAGCCGGCGTCGGCGATGAGATCTTCCATGTTGATCTCGCCTTCGTCGGGCACGATGTCGGTGCGGCGCGCGTTGGCGTACTGCTTGCGGATTTCGATCAGGTCGGCCTTGATGACTTCGTAAATCTTGCGGTCGCTGGAAAGCAAATCGCGCAGGTAGTTGATAAGCTTGATGACTTCGAGATACTCGGCTTCGAGTTTATCGCGCTCCAGTCCGGTGAGCTGGTAGAGCCTCATTTCCAAAATCGCGTTTGTCTGAATTTCCGAGAGGCCGAACCGCGCCATCAACTCCGTGCGCGCCTCATCGCGGTTTTTCGAATTGCGGATGATTTTTACGACCGCGTCGAGATTATCAATCGCGATCTTCAATCCTTCGAGGATGTGCGCGCGTGCCTCGGCCTTCGACAGATCGAACTGGATGCGGCGCTTCGTCACGTCGAACCGGTGATCAAGGAAACACTTCAAAATTTCGCGAAGGTTCAGGACCTTCGGGCGGCCCTTGTCAATCGCCAGCATGATCGCGCCGAACGTCGTTTCGAGCTGCGTGTGCTGAAAAATATTATTGAGGATCACCTGCGCGATGACGCCTTTTTTCAGCTCGATTACGACGCGGATATTTTCATCGGACTCGTCGCGGATGTCGGAAATGCCCTCGATCTTCTTGTCGCGAACCAGCTCCGCGAGCCTCTCGATCATCGTCGCCTTGTTCACCGTGTACGGAATTTCCGTGATGATGATAACTTCTCGGCTGGCCGTTTCCTCAATCGTCGCGCGCCCTCGGAGTTTGATGTGGCCGCGGCCCGTCTCGTACATTTCCCTGATCGGATTCTTCCCGTGAATCACGCCGCCGGTCGGAAAATCCGGCCCCTTGATGAAGCCCATCAAATCCGCGACCGTCGCCTCTGGGTTGTCGATCATGTGGACGCAACCGTCCACGACCTCGCCGAGATTGTGCGGCGGAATATTCGTCGCCATGCCGACTGCGATGCCGGTGCTGCCGTTGACCAAAAGATTCGGAACGCGCGCCGGAAGCACCTTCGGCTCCTGCAGCGACTCGTCGAAATTCGGCTGCATGTCCACCGTGTCTTTTTCGATGTCCGCGAGCATTTCCTCAGCGAGCCGCTCGAGTTTGCACTCGGTGTACCGGTAGGCCGCGGGCGGGTCGCCATCGATCGAGCCAAAATTTCCCTGGCCCTTGATCAGCGGCGCGCGCATCGAAAATTCCTGCGCCATGCGGACGAGCGTGTCGTACACCGCCGCGTCGCCGTGTGGATGATAATTGCCGATGACTTCGCCGACGACCTTCGCGCATTTCACGAACGCCTTGCTGTACGTCCAGCCGCGCTCCTTCATTGCAAAAAGAATTCGCCGGTTGCCGGGCTTCAGCCCGTCGCGGGCGTCCGGCAGCGCGCGGCCGATGATGACGGACATCGAATAGTCGATGTACGCCCGCTGCATTTCGTCTTCGACATTGATCGGGTCGATGCGGTCGATTGGTTTTTCGCGTGTCGTTTCCATGATTTATTTTTTCGGTGTCAGTAAATTTGTTTTCGGGACTTTCCAATGATTGGAAATTTGAGTTTCGATTTTTCCAATCATTGGAAGTTGCGGCTTCGAGAAGTCAAAGTCATGCGACCGCCGCGAATTCAACGATTCGGTCAGTGTCACGGAATGAAATGATCTTTACTCCGGTTGCCTCCAGCTCTTCACGAATGCCTTCGGCAGCGCGAAGCTGCTTTGATTCTGCGGGCATCTTTACTGGGAACAGGAACGCCGCGGGATCGTAGTTCATTTTGCGCAGATGCCCGACACGTGCCAGCCAACGGTCGCCATGCTCGATAATTCGTGTCGGGTCGCGCTTCGCCAGATCAAGCGGCTTGATCGCGCGGATGGCCGTCTTTTCGTCGCCCATATGGCGTACGAATGGGATGCTCACCTGATAGTTGTCGTCGCCAAGTTTTTCGGATTTGTATTCCATGATGTGTTTCGCGCGGAAATTCTGCGCGAGCCTGCGCGCCATGATCGTTTCCTGGAAGTCCTCATGCTGCGCGAATTGGCGTTCCACAAAATGTTGAAACAGGCGTGTGAGCTCTGCTGCGGGATCGTGCGTCAGCACCGTTCCGATTGAACCGAAGCGAAAGATGGATTCGCGCGTCCTGACAACTTCCCGAAAAATGCGCACGAATTCACCGTCCGCCAAAGGTAATCTCATTTGAGGAGTCGGTTTCTCGCTCAATAGCTTTTTGAGCCGGAGCAGTTCCCGCGCGAAATCGCGTCGGCCCTGCATGAAAATGTCGGCCTGAAGTTCAGGAAAGAATCCATTCACCCGTTCACGTCGTTTCAACTCAATCTTGAAATCGAAGAGACGCAACGTTGGACACGCCATGACGACGCCGATGTTCACGAATTCCTGCGTTTCCATATACGGCAGAAAACGGACAACGGCATAGCTGCATACAAAATTCTCTTTCATTGCTGCCCCATCCATTCTTTTTCAAAGTCATTTTGTAATCGGTTCAATGTCGTTTCCACGCTTTCATGCGTGAAATCCAGCGGCATTGATTTTTCTGAATCGAGAAATAGCCAGTGTTCCGGCACTTCTCGCCAGATTTTCGCCGCCAGCGGTTGAATATCGGCCATTGCCGAACGTGCATCAAGAAGCGACTCGGAACTGGCCGCGTCTCGCGATTCTGAAAAAATATGTGACTGCAAAAAACTCGCAGACTGAAAATCGCCATCGAACGCCAGATTATGATCGATCATGTGAATTTTATTTTCGCTTGCGACATCCCAAAGCAGATTTGGGTTCCCACCCTTTTCGCCAAGCGTGCGATCGGAATTCTTGATCCACCAATCAAACAAAAGGATTTGAAGCTGCAATCTTTCGGGAACTCGTTTGATGTCGCGCACGGTGATTTCCTGAACATTCTCGACATGTTCTGAGCCGAAAACTTGACCGTGGCCAAGATCAGCGATGTCGTCGCGCGCACTGAACTCAACGAGGTCGCGATCAACATTCAGGACTCGAAAATTCGGAATCGGTAAGTTCAATTCCCGCGCAAGTCTGCCCGCAATCCACTCGCAGCAGAGCGCCCGTTTGCCAGCAGAGGCGCCTTTAACCCAGTATAACTTGTGATCGCTAGCCCGGCAAAAAAAGGGCCTTGTTACACCCTGTTCGCTCCGTCGTATGACCTCTGTAATGTGTGACACACTCATGTTGGTATCTAGCGCATTAACATCAGATGTCGAGATTGCGAACGTTCAGCGCGTTGTCCTCGATGAACTGGCGGCGCGGTTCGACTTCGTCGCCCATCAGCGTGGAGAAAATGATCTCGGCCTTCGCGGCGCTTTCCAGACGGACCTGGAGGAGCTTGCGGTTGGCCGGATTCAGCGTGGTTTCCCAGAGCTGTTCGGGGTTCATTTCGCCGAGACCTTTATAGCGCTGGATGCCGAGGCCCTTGCGGCCGTGTTCGCGGGCGAGGTTGAGCAGTTCGAGCAGCGAATAGACCGGCGTCTTTTTCTTCTCGCCGTCCATCAAATGAATGATCGGTTTTTCCTGTTTGAGCAAAGCGTCGGGACCGAATCCTTTTTTCTCCAGCGTGTGGATCAGCTTCGCGAGCGCGTGGCCGGCGTGGATTTCCTTCCACGTGAAAACTTCGTCGGCTCCGCCAACGGCGGCTTCGCCGGCGACGTCAATCGGACGGCCCAGCCGTTGCTCGGCTTCTTCGCGGAGACGGCGCAGGTCGGCCTCGTTGTAGGCCCAGACATGTTCTTCACTGCCGTTTTTGATTGTGACGCGATAGGTCGGCAACTGGCCTTCCGGCGAACGGGCGCGCAGATAATCCTCAAAATTCAGACCGCGCCGGCCGAGACGGTCGGCGACGTGTTCGACCTGTGCGATCAGGTCGAGGAGGTCGGCGGCCTGCTTGTCGTCGAAGCGCGGCTTGTCGTCGTCGCCGACGAAATCGAGATCGTCGAGCGCGAGCGAGAGCAGGATTTTCGTGAGCTGCTCGTTGTTCTCGATGTATTCCTCGCGGCTCTTGCGTTTGATTTTGTAGAGCGGCGGCTGCGCGATGAAGACGTGGCCGCGTTCGATGAGCTGCGGCATTTTGCGATGCAGGAACGTCAGCAGCAGCGTGCGGATGTGCGAGCCGTCCACGTCGGCATCGGTCATCAAAATGATTTTGTGATAGCGCAGTTTCGCGATGTCGAAATCTTCGTTTCCAAACCCGGTGCCGAGCGCCTGGATCATGTTTCGGATTTGCTCGTTCGCGAGCATCTTGTCGTCGCGCGCTTTTTCAACGTTCAAAATTTTTCCGCGCAACGGCAGGATTGCTTGCGTGCCGCGGTCGCGTCCCTGTTTGGCGGAACCGCCGGCGGAGTCGCCCTCGACGATGAACAGCTCGCATTTCGCCGGATCGCGTTCGGAGCAATCGGCGAGCTTGCCGGGAAGCCCGCTGCCTTCGAGCGCGCCCTTGCGGCGCGTCAGATCGCGGGCCTTGCGCGCGGCCTCGCGAGCGCGGGCGGCGAGCATTCCCTTCTCGATAATTTTTTTCGCGACGGACGGATTTTCCTCCATGAACATGCCGAGCTGCTCGTTGACGATGGAGGCGACGATGCCTTCGACTTCGCCGTTGCCGAGCTTGGTTTTCGTCTGTCCTTCGAACTGCGGATCGGGAACTTTTACGCTGACGACGGCGGTGAGACCTTCGCGGATGTCGTCGCCCGACATCGTTTCGCTTTCTTCTTTGATCAGCTTGTTGGCCTTGCCGTACGCATTCACCGTGCGCGTGAGCGCGGATCGAAAGCCGCTCAGGTGCGTGCCGCCCTCAATCGTATTGATGTTGTTCACATACGAAAAAATCGTGTCGGTATATGCGTCGGCGTATTGCAACGCGATCTCGACAACGACGCGATCTTTCTCGCCTTCGAGCGAAATCACCTTCGGATGCATCGGCTGCTTGTTGCGATTCAAGTGCGCGATGAATTCAGAGATGCCACCTTTGTACAAATAGAGCTCTTCGCGCGCCGGCTCTTCCTGCCGCAATTTGATTTCGAGTCCCTTGTTCAGAAACGCGAGTTCGCGGAGGCGGTTTGAAAGCGTGTCCCAATTGAATTCGATCGTTGAAAAAATCGAGGCGTCGGGAAAAAACGTGACCTTCGTTCCGGTGCCCTTGGACTTTCCGATTTTCTCAACCTGCGTGACCGGATTTCCGATCTGATAGCGCTGGTGATACGTGAAGCCATCGCGCTTCACCTCGACTTCGAGCCATTCCGAAAGCGCGTTCACGCATGAAACGCCGACGCCGTGAAGTCCACCGGAAACTTTGTACGAATCGTGATCGAATTTTCCGCCCGCGTGCAAAACCGTTAGCACGACTTCGAGCGCGGAACGTTTTTCCGTCTTGTGCATGTCCACCGGACTTCCGCGCCCGTCGTCAATGACGGAAACGGAGCCATCCGCGTTCATGATCACTTCGATATGCTTCGCGTGCCCGGCCAGCGCCTCGTCCACGGAATTGTCCACGACTTCATAAACGAGATGATGAAGTCCGCGCACGCCGGTATCGCCGATGTACATCGCCGGCCGTTTTCGCACGGCTTCAAGTCCCGCCAAAACCGTGATATTGTCCGCGCCATAATTTGTATTTTTGGGCGCTGTTTCGGTCGTAGATTTCTGTTCTTCCGCGGGCGCTTCCGCGCCTGAATTATTATCTGCCATAAAGCCTTGTTTTCCCCGTCTGAAAAAGTGCGTCATTCTAGCGGAAACGCACAAGAAAAGGCAACGTTTAGCGGCAAAAAAACACGCCTGTACACGACTGGCGTCCAATAGGTTCCAATGATTGGAATTTGCGGCTGCGATTTTCTCCAATCATTGGAACTTTCCGGACGGTCGGGCCAGGTTTTCGCATCCGAATTGTGTTGTGCCGCGCGAGCCGGAATGGGAGAAGTTCCTGAGCCGTGTAATGTGTCTTCTGAAAGGAGAAATGGTCATGCATGTGACGACGACGTTTAATTTCGAGGGCTACCGGATTCGCGAATACAAGGGCGTGGTGCGCGGGCTGATCGTGCGCGCGCCGACGATCATCCAGGGATTTGTCGGCGGTCTAAAAAATATCATCGGCGGACGGATCGGTGCGTACGCTGAAATGTGCGAGCAGGCGCGGCAGCAGGCGTTCGACCTGATGGTCGAGCATGCGCAGCAAATGGGCGCGAACGCCATCGTCGGATTTCGCTACGACGCATCGGAAGTTGTCAGCAAGGGTTCAGCGACGGAAGTTTTGTGCTACGGAACGGCCGTCGTGATCGAACCGGCAGCCGGTGCCGCGATCCAGCCGCCGCCCGTTCCACAGGGTTGAGCGCGAAGTTGCGCCATCCGGTTTTGCTTGTCGCGCCCCGCTGTCCGTCTAATATCCGCGCCGTTGTCTGAACCACGGAGGAAAAAAATGAATTCGAGCAAGTCCGGGCAGTCGAAAATTATCGTGATCGTCGTGCTGGTCATCGTCGCCGTGCTGGCGGTGCTGTATTTCACCAGCGCACCAACGCGCACTCGGATGGAATCGGCCTTTGATCAGTATGCGCACTGGACGCCGGAGAACATCGCAAAGGATCCGGAAAATTATCTGAACTTCTGCGAGCAGGAGGCAAACAAGGCGCTGCAAAATCTCAAGGCCAGCCAGATTCGCATCGCGCAAAATCGCGCAAGCCTTGAAGCCACGCGCAACGATGCGGATGAGAAAATCAAGCTGGGCACCAAGGCGCTTGCCGATTTGAAACAGCTCTACACAGCCACGAGCGCTTCATCGAACTGGCCGGCGACGTGGAACGGCGCACCGCGCGATGAAAATATGGTCAAGCAACAGATCGTCAGTTTCGCGCGGCAGATCGTGTCCGAAGAGAGTTTGAAGGCAAAGGTTGAGGCTGGAATCAAGCAACTCGATGTGCAGGCAACGAAGGTGCAGCAGGCCAACGGACAGGCGCAGGAACAAATTGCGCAAATCAAAACGAGCCGCGAGATGCTCAAAGTTCAAAAGATCACCGAGGACCTTTCCAAACAGCTCGTGAACATCAGCTCGACGCTGCAGGCCACGATGAATACGGCGTCGGAATCGACCGGCACGGTCACGCTTGACCAGTTGAAGAACGAATCGGTCGGCACGGTGGACGACAGCGAATTCAAGAAAATCATGGGCAAATAATGGAGGTGATGGAGTCCAGCCCTCAGGCTGTTCGAAGACACGCCAAAGCGTGGGCTCCAGCCATTGTTGCCGCGGCATTGCTTCTTGCCGGATGCGGCCAGGAATCCGAATCTGTTCTGAAGAGCAAATTCGGAAAGATTCTTCCACCCGCGAAAACGAACAACACGCAGCAGCCCGACGCGAACTGGACGCCGGAAAAAATTTCCACCGACCCCGCCGGCTATTTGCAATACGCCGCGAACAAGGTTTCCTCGCAGATTGCCGGCCGCAAACAAAAGCTCGCCGAACTTGCCGCGCAGCGTGCGGACATCGACGCCCGCGCGCAATCGCTGATCACGAAAGTTTCCGACGCGCAAAACATCATCAAGCGCCTCAAAACCGCGATGCAGCGCGCCGACGACGAAAACAACTGGCCGTTCAAGATGGCCAACCGCACGTTCGACCAGGCGCAAGCCGACGGCGTCATCAAAAGCCTCGAACAATTCATCGCCGACCGCCAGCCGCTGGTCGGCGCATACAACGACGCGCAAAATCGTACGCACAACGTCGAAGCCACACTCAACGACGACATTCAAAACCTCGAACACATGCGCGAAAACATCGGCCTCGACCTCGAACGCGTACGCCTCAACCAGACCGTCGCCGACATCGGCGAACTGCACAAAACCGAAACCGAACTCGCCGCCTTTTCGAAAACCCTCGCCGACATGTCCGACGACAGCTCCCTCGTAAAACTCGGCACCCTCGGCGCAAAAACCAACGAACACATCGACGCCGAATCACTCCTCCGCTGATTCCCCGCCGCCCGCTGACCGCCACGCCCGCCCGTTAATATTTTTGGAACCCTGTCGCCGACCGCGAAAAAACACCGCAACTTCCAATCATTAGAAAAATACGATCACGGTCTTTGCCAATCATTGGAACTCTGCCCCGATAATTTTTCCCAATGATTGGAAATTTCTTCCAATGATTGGAAATGACCGGCGCGAGAATTTTGCGGCGCGGAAAAGTTGCGTCGCGCGCGGCGAGCAACTCGATTAACGTTGGCCGAATCATGAAACAATCTGCGAATACGAAAAAAGGCGAAACGAAATTGCCGGAACTGCTCGCGCCGGCCGGCGGGCCGGCGGCGGCATTTGCGGCATTTCATTTCGGCGCGGACGCGGTCTATCTCGGCCTGCCGCAGTTTTCGGCTCGCGCGGAAGCGGAAAACTTTTCTTGGGATTCGCTGGGCGAAATCGTCGCGTTCGCGCACGCGCAGCCGAAACCACGGAAAGTTTATGTCGCGTTCAACACGCTGGTGCTCACGCGCGAAATTCCCGACGCGGTCCGCGCGCTGGAGCGGCTCGCGGAAATCGGCACCGACGGCGTGATCGTGCAGGACCTCGGTGTCGCGCGGCTCGCGCGAAAATATTTTTCGAATCTCATTTTGCACGCGAGCACGCAGACCACGACGCACAACATCGAAGGCGTCCGCGCGCTGGCTCACCTCGGTTTTTCGCGCGTCGTGCTGGCGCGCGAGCTCACGCTCGGCGAAGTCAGCGAAATCGCCCGGAACAGCGGCATTGAGGCGGAGGTCTTCATCCACGGCACGCTCTGCTATTCCTACAGCGGCCTTTGCCTTTTCTCGTCGCACGCGACGGGCCGAAGCGGCAACCGCGGACGCTGCGCTTATTGCTGCCGGACGACGTTCGGCGTCGGCAACGACGAAGTGATGCCGTTTTCGATGAAGGACCTCGCGCTCGGCGACCGGCTCGGCCAGCTTTGCGATTCCGGCGTGGCATCGCTCAAAATCGAAGGCCGCATGAAAACGGCGCTCTACGTTTCCGCCGTCACGGATTACTACCGGAAACTTCTCGACGGGAAATTGCGCGACGACGAACGCGGTCGTCTCGAAGAAGATCTGCGCACAATTTTCAGCCGCCCGTGGACGCGGCTTTATGCCGACGGCCCCGCGCCGGCGGAACCGGTCATCGATTCGCAGACGGTCGGCCACCGCGGCGCACTGATCGGCGAAGTTGCGCGCGTCCGCAAGGAACGCGATGGCGACTGGCTCGAATTCAAATCGCGGCGCGCGCTCGAAATTCACGACGGGCTTCAAATTGATCTGCCGGGCGAACAGCGCCCGTTCGGGTTTGCCGTGGACGATCTTCGCGCCGCCGGCCGCCGCGAAACGGTGATTCGCCTGCCCGCGGGCGGAACGATGGAAGTTCGATTGCCGGAAGAACACCGTTTCATTCCGGCGGGCGCGCCGGTTTATTGCTCTTCATCGCAGGAGGTCAAACGCCGCTATCCGGTCGAGCGCCCGCGCCCCGGTGTTTATCGCTGCCGCCACCCGCTACGCGTTTCGATCCAGCTTCGCGCCGACTCGCTGATCGTAAGTGGCGAAGCGGAAATTCCGTCGCTTGGAAAAATCCACGCGGAAGAAAAAATCGACGGACCGTTTGCTGCGGCGCGACAGCGCGAAGGGACTCTCGCCGCCGCGCAAAAGGCATTCGAGCGACTCGGCGACACGGACTGGACCGCGAAGGCGGTCGAACTTGATGATCCGCTTGGGTTGTTTGTTCCAGCGTCGGTCTGGAACGAAACGCGTCGCCGTCTTGCCGTTTCGCTCGACGCGGCGCGCGATGCGGCGCGCGAAAATAGAATTGGCGAAATTCTGGTCGCGACGGAATCCACTCCGCCTGGCGCGGCGCAGGAAGAATTCTGGTCGCTGCGACTGGACGCCTTTCCGACAGTAGAATTTTCTGGCGTGTCAGAAATCGTCGTTCCGCTCAGCGTTGTCGCCGATGAGCGACCAATCGCAGCCAATATGCGTGCGGCGATTCCGCTAATTTTGCGCGGTGAAATCGCGAAGACGGCGCGGCAACAAATCGCGTCGCTGCTGCGCGCCGGCTGGCGGACATGGGAAGCCGGCAATCTTGCCGGATTGGAAATGCTACGCGTTGAAGCAAGCACGGCCGGCGTCGACTTTCGGTCGTTGGATGTCACGTCGGACTGGTCGGTTCACACGCTGAATCCGCAGGCGGCGTTGGCCGGCCGCGAGCTTGGCATCGGTCGTTTCATCACCTCGCCGGAGGACGACGGCGAAAATCTTACCGGGCTGTTGCGCGCCGAAGGTCATCGCGTGATGGTTTTGTTGCTGCAGTTTTCGCCATTGTTCATCGCTGGAAACGCGCCGGTAATTCCGGCGGGGCAAACGCAATTACGCGGACGGCGGGGCGAAGGCTACGTGGAAGTTGAGCAGGATGGTTTGCACGTGCTGACTTCAACTGCACCGTTTTCGTTGACGCAGCATCTCGCCGAGTTGCGTGCTGCGGGCGCACGAAATTTCCGAGTGGATCTTTCGCGTGCGGCGGCGGCCGAGGCGGATGTCCGGGCGCTGTGGAGTGCAGCGCGTGCCGGCGATCCAATTCCCAATTCGCACGACGGAAACTATCGCCGCGGATTGCAGTGAACACCGGCGGAGCCGCACTCCGCTGCAAAAATTCATATTGTCGTTGCGCGGGCTCATCCCTAGCATTCGTCGCCAGTTACAGCCGTGCCCCGCAGAGGGGGCGCGCCAGAAGTGAGGGGTGATTTCCATGCAGCGTCGGATGAACGCGGCCGGGACGCCGCGATTGGGGAAAGTACGGGACATTTCGGATGGAAGAATCTGCAAGGTCATGGAGCGCATGGCCTCGTCGCCGCACCATTCGATCCGCATGATCGCGCGCGATCTGAATCTGAGCGCGTCGCGGCTTGAGCATCTGTTCAAACATCACACCGGCCGTTGCCTTCGCGAACACATCATTGATGCGCGGGTGAGGCGCGCGGAACATCTGCTGCGGACGTCGCAGCTTCGCGTGAAGGAAATTTCGGCGCACGTCGGCTACGCGCACACTTCGAGTTTCATCCGGGTTTTTGCCAGCGTGGTCGGCCGCACGCCGCAGGCCTACCGGCGGTCGGCGCAGCGCAAAAGGCTAATGAATAGCGGAAAAAGCTAACGCTGCTTTCTTGTTCGCGGGGAACGCGATTCTAATCTGGCATACGTTCCCAATGGAACGTTCAAACAAGAAAGAAGGAGAAAACAAATGGCAATTAAGATTCAGCGTTATGGTTGGCTTCCAGATCTTCCCGACCACCGGGATCACATGTTTGCAGCGCCGCTGGCCGTGCTCGGCCCGCTGCCCGCGAAGGTGGACCTGCGCAAAAACTGTCCGCCGGTTTATGACCAGGGCCAGCTCGGCAGTTGCACGGCCAACGCCATCGGCGCGGCCTTCGAATTCGAGCAGATGAAACAAAACGCGAAGAAAGCGTTCATGCCCTCGCGTCTTTTCATTTATTTCAATGAACGCGCCATGGAAGGAACCATCGGCCAGGACTCAGGCGCGCAAATCCGCGACGGCGTCAAGAGCGTCAACAAACAAGGCGTTTGCCCGGAAAGCGAATGCCCCTACGTGATTACCAGCTTCACGAAAAAACCGTCCGCGCAGTGTTACAAGGACGCGCTGAACAACCAGGTCCTGTCCTACCAGCGCGTGACGCAGACCCTCGGCCAGATGAAGGGCTGCCTCGCCGCCGGCTATCCGTTCGTCTTCGGCTTCACCGTGTACGACGGCTTCGAAACCCCCGCTGTCGCCAAGACCGGCGTGCTGAATCTGCCCGGACCCGGCGAACAGGTCCAGGGCGGCCACGCGGTCATGGCCGTCGGCTATGACGACAAATCGCAGCGCTTCATCGTGCGGAATTCGTGGGGACCGAAGTGGGGGCAGAAGGGCTATTTCACCATGCCCTACGCCTACGCCACCGACGACAACCTCGCCACCGACTTCTGGACGATCCGACTCGTCGAACAATAGATCCGGCGGCGAACGCGGTTCCACCCGCGGCGCGCAAAACCATCTCGCGCCCGGCGGGCCGACTCGAAAAATTCCAATCATTGGAAATTTGCGACGAGGTCTTTTCCAATGATTGGAAGAGACCGCGGCCGTTCTCTTCCCCCGGCTTTCCGGCAGATTCGCTTGACAGACCGGCACGGCGGACGGGAATGTCACCACGATTTTTTTCGAAGAGAAAAACAAACGAAAGGCACATTTCATGCAGACGAACATTCATCGCAACTCCATCGCAATTACGAAGCGGAACGCCCTGAAACTGGCCATCGCAGCCGGCGCGGGAATTCTTCTTTGCGCCTCCGCGCAGGCCGCACCGGCCAGCCATCCGGACACGACCGGCGGGAAGGATCTCATCGCCGCGGACCTGTCGAATGTGGACATGCCCGCCGGAAGCTGGGAGATGAAGGACGGCGTGCTGGTCGCAAAGACACACGACACGATCTGGACGAAGGAATCCTACGACAACTTCATTCTCGACCTCGAATTCAAGGTCGCGAAGGAATCGAACAGCGGCGTGTTTCTCCGCTCCGGCAACACCAAGGACGTTCTGGCTGCGCTCGAAGTTCAGGTCCACGAGGACCAGGACGGCGCGCTCTACGGCATGGTCGGCGCGATCTACAACGCCCAGCCGCCCGCGAAAAAAATGCAGAAGCCCACCGGCGAGTGGAACCATTTCACGATCACCTGCAACGACAGCAAACTTTCGCTGGTCTTCAACGGCGAAGAAGTCTGGAACATTGACCTGAACAACTGGAACGAGCCGCACAAAAATCCCGACGGGACCGCCAATAAATTCGGCAAGGCGCTGAAAGATTTCGCCCGCAAAGGCCCGCTCGGCCTGCAAGGCCTGCACGGCAAGGCCCAATCCCCGGTCTGGTATCGCAACATCAAGATCAAAGAAATCAAGTAAGCGGGCCTCCTCGGCACGTTGCTGTCGTTCGCTCCGCCGCGCGGATTCATCCGCGCGGCGGTTTGTTTTTCCAATGATTGGAAGTTTGCGCTTCCGATTTTTTCAATCATTGGAACTTTGCGCGCGCGGCAGATGATTCTATAAAACGGCGCGATGAAAGGCGGCGCTTCATGAATCTGACGAGACGTTTTTTTGCTCCGGCGTTCCTCCCGCTGTTTTTTACCGCGGCCGCGGTCGCCGCGGATTCGCCAGCACCACACATTGACCGGAATGGCGCCGCGGCGCAGTTGATTGCGGACGGCGCGCCATTCCTGATGCTCGGCGGCGAACTGCACAATTCGAGCTCGACCGGGCCGGAATATATGGCGCGGGTGTGGCCAAAAATGCAGGCGCTCGGATTGAACACCGTGCTCGCGTCGGTGCCGTGGGAACTGGTCGAGCCGTCGGAAGGAAACTTCGACTTCACGCTCGTGGACGATCTGCTGCGCGGCGCGCGCGAACATCAGATGCGGCTGGTTTTACTTTGGTTCGGAAGCTGGAAGAACGGCGTGTCCAGCTACGCGCCGGCTTGGGTGAAAACTGATCTGGCGAAATATCGCCGCTGCCAGGGCTCGTCAAATCACAACACCAAGGACATCCTTTCGCCGTTCTGCACGGCGAATCGCGATGCGGACGCGCGGGCGTTTGCCGCGCTGATGCGGCATCTGAAAAAAGAGGACGGCCGCAAGCACACGGTGCTGATGGTGCAGGTGGAAAACGAAGTCGGCATCCGGCCCGAACCGCGCGACCTGTCGGAAGACGGCGAGGCGGCTTTCCGCGCGCAGGTTCCTGACGAATTGATGAAGGCGCTCGCCGCGGCCCGCGACCGGCTCGTGCCGGAGTTTCGCGCGCGATGGGAAAAGTCCGGCTTCCGCTCGGCGGGCAACTGGTCCGAAGTTTTCGGCGGCGACGAATCCGCCGCAGAAATTTTCATGGCGTGGCATTACGCCAGCTACATCGGTGCCGTCGCCCGCGCCGGCAAAGCCGAATATCCGTTGCCGATGTACGTGAATGCGTGGCTCCGCGGCCCCGATGGCAAGGCCGGAATTTATCCGAGCGGCGGTCCGGTCTCGCACGTGCTCGACGTCTGGCGCACCGCCGCGCCCGGCATTGACCTGTTCGCGCCCGACATTTATCTGCCCGACTTCAAGGCCGTCTGCGCCGATTACACGCAGGGCGGAAATCCGCTTTTCATTCCCGAGGCATCCACCGATGACGGCGCGATTGGACGCGCGTTCTGGGCGTTTGGCGCGCACGGCGCGCTGGGCTTCTCGCCCTTCGGCATCGAGCATCTGCGCGACGATCATCCGCTGCGCGACGGCTATGCGATTTTGCGGCAGCTCGTGCCGATGATCGCCGCCGCGCGCGGCACCGGCCGCATGACCGCCGTCTATCGCCAGAATCCTTCCGAGGAAAAACCGGTCGATCCGGTGATCGTCGGCGACTATCGCGCGAACGTGCGTTTCCTCACCCGCGACCTGCCCGGCGATGCGCCGCGCTACGGCCTCATGATCCAGACCGCCACGAATGAAATCATCGTGGCCGGCAGCGGAATCGAGGTGAATTTTAGCGCGACGACTCCCGGCCCGCGGCAAACGCACATCCTGCGGATTGATCAGGGCCGGTTCGAAAGCGGAAAATGGATTCGCGAACTGTCGCTCAACGGCGACGAAACCGGCGCGAACTTCGTGGCGAAGATTCCGCCAAACGCCTCGAACAGTTTTTCGGAACCGCGCCACCCCGTCATTTTGAAAGTGACGCTGTACCGGCACGACTGAGCATCGCATGGTGGACAGAGCGCCATGGAAAGGTGAGGAGCAATTACGATGACGAGCAAAGAACGAATGCTGCGGGCGCTGAAGCGAGAGAAGCCTGATCGCGTGCCGGCGACGATTCATCAGTGGCAGGGCTGGCATCTCGATCAGTACATGAATGGCATGGACGTTCTCGATGCGTTCAAGACGACCGGCCTCGATGCGGCCATCCAGTATTTCGAAGCGATGGGACAATTCTGGATTCCGAATGCGGAGCGTTACGCGGTTTCATCGCCGGAGTGGCGCGATGAAATGGTCGTCGTGGATTTAAATCCCGATCACAAGGTGATTCACCACACGATTCACACGCCGGGCGGGGCGCTGACGTACAAAACCGAGGCGGACCGCAAGACGACGTGGATCACGGAATATCTCATCAAGAAACACGACGACGTTGAGCTGATCGAAAAATTCATGCCGGTCGCAAAGCTGAACAAAGAAAACATCGCGGCGGAATACAACCGCATCGGCGACGCGGGAATTCTGCGCGGCTTCGTCTGGGGCGATCAGGCCGGTTGCTGGCAGCACGCGTGCTGCTTGATGGACGTGCAGGAACTGATCCTCGAAACGTTCGACAATCCCGACTGGGTCCACCGGCTGATGAAGGCGCTGCTGAAAAAGAAACTTCAATTCATCGAGGAATCGCTCGCCGGCGCGAAGTTCGATCTGATCGAGACCGGCGGTGGCGCGGCGAGCGACACGGTGATTTCGCCGGATCTTCACAAGGAATTCTGCCTTCCGTACGACCGGCAGATGCACGACGCGCTGCATCGCGCGGGCCATCGCAGCACCTATCACACGTGCGGCGGCATGATTCACATTCTCGATCACATCATCGCGAACGGAACCGACGCGTCGGAAACACTCGCGCCGTGCGGCGTCGGCGGCAACATCGTCGAGCCGGAAAAAGTCCGCCGCGCGTTCGCGGGCAAGGTCGCGATGATCGGCGGCATGGACCAGTTCAACGTGCTGACGAGCGGAACGCCCGCGGCGATCCGCAAGGAAGTCGCGCGGCTGTTTGATGGCTTCGGCAAGGATGGCGGCTACATCATGGCCGCGTCGGATCATTTCTTCGACGTACCGGTCGAGAATCTGAAGACCTTCGCCGCCGCCGCACGCGATTGCATGTATTGATCCGCCATCGCATCGCGAGTTCCAATGATTGGAAAATATCGCGCGCGGTCTTTTCCAATCATTGGAAGTTCAGTTGTCGCGGTCGGAATCGGAGAGCATGAGCCAGCGGTGGAGAATCAGGCGGAGGCGGCTCCATTCCTGCACGCGGGTTTTTTCCTGTTCAGCCTGCCGCGCCAGTTGCTCGTCGCGCCAGTTGGTGGCGCTGCCATTTTTCGCCAGGATCGGATCAACAAGGATCGGTTGCGCCGGCATTCCGCCGGCTGGCGTAGTGGTTCCGCGGGCCACGTCGAATGCGATCGAGGATGCGGCGTCGCGTGATTTTTCGGTGCGCTGGCCCCCCGCGGAAATACTGATCGGATTTCCCTGCGGCCTTCCGTCTCCGTTGGTGGTTGCGCCGTGGCCGCCGATGCCGTTCCAAATTTGCAGGCTCGATGCGGCTGGTTTTCCATCCACAGTTTGAGCCGCGCCGGATGGAATCCGCGGCGATCCGATGGATTGGTTGTTCGCGGCCTGCGCTGCTGCGGGAAGTCGAAGCGGCAGCGCCGCCCGATCATTTCTTGTCGCCGCGCCGCTGCCCGACCCGATCGGCACGCTCAATGGAGTTGCTTGATCGCGCAGTGTCGGCTGCGTGCCGACGGGGATTGAAAGAGAAAGTGGTGTCGCGGCTTGGCTGGCGTGGTTGCTCGCGCCGCCGATTTGCAACGCGATGGGATTACGTTCGCGCTCCGAACATTTTCTCAGTTTCTCCGGCGGCATTGAGTCCGGCGATGACGAGTCCTGTGTTTTTTCGGGAGAGAATTTCGCGGCGAGCGATTCGGATTTTTCAGTACCGGCCGCGGGACTCTGGCTGCCGGATTTAGAGTTCGCCGCGTGCGATTCGGAATTTGTTGATGTTGTCGTTGGATGCGCGGCGTCGGAAACGGTATTCGAAATCGGGGATTCAGGATTTGCAGCGCCGTGGCCGGAACGCGGGTCATCGCCGGTGGATTTTGATGACGAAGTTTCGTTCGATGCGGCAATCGAAATGTTGGTCGAAAACGAAACAGGCGGAGGAGCCGGCACCCGTTCCTCGATCCTGATTTTTTCCAGCCGGTAGTCGGTGACGACGTTCGTGACCGTCACAATCCGAAGATCGGTTCTATCGTTTGCAGGCACCGCCGCGCCGTGCATCTCGCCGCCGAACGGCGGTGGAACCGGCGGGCCACCGCCGCCACCGGATCTTGCCTTCGGTTTTTTGCAGGCGGACAGCGCGAGACAGCAGGCAAGGAAAATGACTGGCCAGCGGCCGGGCATGGCGGCGATCAGCGCAGCAACGTCTGCACGGCCGCGACGAGCGGCGGGCCGAGCTGCGGATTGTAGCGGGCGCTCAGGGTGAATTTCGCGTCGCGATCCGATGAAACCGATTTCTCAACCAGCACCTGCTGTGCGCTGGCAGTGTCGGAGGCATCGAGTGATGTGCGGAGGCGTTCGATCAGCGAGTCGTAGTCGAGCGTGTCGGCGCAGCGGTCCATCAGCCGCCCGGCGAGTCCTGCGTTCACGGCGGGACCGAGGCTCGCGAGCAATTGAACGGGCGTCTGCTGCTGACGGTCTTTGAACCGATCGGATTGATAGGAATATTCGGCGGACAGGCGGAGCTGGTCTTCGCCGGTGGATTTGACCTTCAGCATCAGTTCGAAATCGAGATGTTTCTCGAGCTGCTGATAGCGGGATTTCTCCGCGTCGTTTTTCGGGAGGAGGTTGAAAAATTTTCCGGCGTCGAGCCAGAGCGCAATCGCGCCATCGCGGGAAAATGCGCGCGATGGCAGTTGTTCCTGCGATTGCTTCACCGCGCCGGGGTTCACGGAATGGCGGTTGAGACACAGGCGCATTTCGTCCTCGACGCGAGGCGCGCGCGGATCGCCTTCGAATTCGATGAGCATGATGGCGGCATTGTCGCGCAGGCCGAAGGTGAAGAAGCCGCCCTCAGGATCCATGTAGCGGCCGTCGCCGGAGCGGATCATCATGCGGCTGTGCGCGAGCGCCGGCGCGGTGTTCGATGAGTTGCGCAGGCTGCCGCTGATCTGGTCGGCCACGCGCGAGAGCGCCGCCTCGGCGGCGGTCGCGTCAGTCACACGCGCGACGAATCCGCAGAGCATGACCGGATGATCGCTATTTGCGGAGGAGGCCGCAGCGCCCGTCGGAAATTTTGCGAACGCGTAGATGTCGGCGTCGGGATCAATGCCGGATTTCAGCAGCTCGTTGATCGCGCCGCTGACTTCCTTGGCGGCGGATTTTCCAAGCCAGTCGGCGAGCGTGCGGTTGGGCGACGACTGCCGCAGTTCGGAAGTATGGAACGTCAGCACGGCGAAGCTGTCCGATGGAACCATCGCCGAGTGCGATGTCATGGCCTTTCCGTGACGCGTTTTGATCGCCCAATAGCCGGCCACCGCAATCGTCGCGAGCAGGGCGATGATCGTGAAAATGACGAGGCCCGACACGGCCCACTGCGAATTGCCAGCCGGCGCGACGGCGGCACCCGCCGGATATTCCGGCGCGGCTTCGGACGGTTGCGGCACTTGCTGGCGGCTGCGCGGGCGTTCGCCCAGAAGCACGATGTTGAAGCCGATCACCAGCGAGACGGCGAGCGGATCGAACACCAGCACGAGCGCGAGCATGAGCCACTTCACCACGTCGTCGGCCCCGGTGTCGAATGCACGCGCCACGAAGCGATACGAGCCGATGTCCACGCCGGCGATCTGCGTGCGAAGGTCGTGAATCTCCTGGTTGCGCGCCCGAATCCGCTGGTAGAGCGTGTCAACCTGCGTGTCTTTTTCGGTCACGACGGCCTTACCCTCGGTCTGGAGCGCGGCGAGTTTCGTCGTCAGCTGGACAAGCGAGCCCTGCCGCGACTTGTAAAGTTCCTTCTCATCGTTATCGAGTTGCGCCATGTCCTTTGCGAACTGCTCGCGAACCGCGGCCGCCTCCTTGTCCACTTCCGCAATCTTCCGTGCGTTATCGGTTCGCAGCTGGTCAATCGTCTGCCGGCCCCGCGTGATTTGCGTGGCGATGGTTGCGCGTTCGAACTTCTGGCTGTCGCGAAGATCCTGCCCCTTCTTGATGCTGTCGGCCTTCAGAAACCGCTCGCCGCCTTCCTTCGTGTAGGCGTCCACGGCGCGGTCCATCACGGCGAGCCGCTCGTTCAGCGATTTGATCGCCGTCTCTTCGCCGGCAGTCGCCTGATTCAGGCCCGCGGTGAGATCGGTCATTTTCTGCGTGGGCGTTTGCAGGTCGCGGTCGCGGCGTTCCTGCGCGGCCTTGCGCTGTTCCTGAACGCGCGCCAGCGACTGCTTCAACAGGTCATTGGCCTCGACGATCTGCTTGTCGAGCGAGGCCGCGTCGTCGCGGCGGTTGTCGGTGGTTTTGTTCAGCACGCCGCGCGCGCCATCGATCTGCTTTTGCGTGTCGGCGATTTCCGTCTCGATGCTGGCGATCTGGTTTTCGATCAGCTGGATTTGCGTATGCGTCTTTTCGTAGGCGCGCGCCAGGTAGCCGTAGTTGCCCAGCGACGTGATGCCGACGAGCACGAGCACCGCGAGCGTCAGATAAATCCGGATCGGCACGGTGATGTTCGGCCAGTAGCGGTAGAGGAACGCCGAGGCCACCAGCTTGCCGATTTCGAGGCTGCCGGCCATGACCATCACCGCGGTGGCCGCGCCGACGAAAAGCATGCTCAGGCCCATTACCGAAAAGAACGCCGAGCAGCCGGCGATGAGCAGGGCCGAGGCGACCACCATGTATTTGAAAAGCGAGGGCACGGCGCGGGAGCTGTCAGGCCCGGAAATATTCGTGTCATTGGGCGTCATAGATTTTCCCCTGAAAATTTTTCTTGGCTCGTCGCATAGCACTTGCGTCGGGGCGTGTCAAACCACCGCTGGGCAATTCGCGAAAAAGCCCCGCCGCCGCGCGCGGACCGCCGCCGCCGCGGGTTTTTCCAATGATTGGAAACTTGCGGGCCCGCCTTTTCCAATGATTGGAAATTGCTGAACGGTGTGATACGAAACCGCGAAATCCGGTCTCGGAGGAGAAGTCAAAATGAGTCATCTGGACGTTGCGATCATCATCATCTACGGCATTTTTGTCGTCGGCCTCGGCGTTGTCGCCGGGTTCAAGCGGCGGTCGGCGGGCGAGGGCAGCCATTACTTTCTGGCCGACCAGTCGCTGAAGTGGCCGATCATCGGGCTGGCCATGTTCGCGGCAAATATCTCGACCGTGCATCTGGTGAGCCTCGCGCAGTCGGCCTACACGTCCGGCCTGCTCAACGGCAATTTTGAATGGATGGCCGGCTTCACGCTGATTTTGCTCTCGCTGTTTTTCGCGCCGCTGTATTTGCGCACGCGCGTCGCGACGCTGCCGGATTATCTGGAGAAGCGATACAACCGGAACTGCCGCGACATGCTTTCGTTCGTCTCGCTGATTTCCGCCATCGTGATCCACATCGGCGTCGCGCTCTTCACCGCGGCCTACGTGCTCTGTTTCATCTTCAACATTCCGGACACGCAGCAGATTTGCGGCATGAGCGCGCTGATGTTTTTCATCACCGCGCTCGGCGTGCTGACCGGAATTTACACGGTGGTCGGCGGACTGCTCGCGGTCGTCTGGACGGAAAGCATCCAGACAATTCTTCTGCTCACCGGCGCGATCTGCATCACCGTCGTCGGCTACAAGGCCGTCGGCGGATGGGACCAGCTTTCGAATCTGCTGGCGACGCATCCGCACCCGCTCGCGGGCGGCGGCGAAGAACTGCGGGCCGGCGTAAAACTCTCGTCGCAATCGTTCCTGCACATGGCGCACGGCGCCACCGACGGAACCGTCATCGGCAACATTCCGTGGTACTCGATCCTGCTCGGCTATCCGGTCATCGGCATCTGGTACTGGTGCTGCGACCAGACGATCGTCCAGCGCGTGCTCGCCGCGAAGGACGAGAAGAACGCCCGCCTCGGCCCGCTGTTCTGCGCCTTCATCAAAATCCTGCCGGTATTTTTCTTCGTGCTGCCCGGTGTCATCTGCGTCGCGCTGGTTCAGAAAGGATATTTCGGAAACGAAATCGTGAACGGCGTTGCGCGCGCCATCGGCCCCGTGAAATCCGCCGACACCTATCCATTCATGATCACGCACCTGCTACCCATCGGCCTCAAGGGCCTCGTCACCGCCGCGATGCTCGCCGCCGCGATGCAGACCTGCTCCGCCGCGCTAAACTCCGCCGCCACGCTTTTCGCCTACGACATCTGGAAGCGCTGGGCCCCCACCACCAGCGACCACAGCCTCGTGAAAATCGGCCGCTGGACCACCGTCGCCGCGACGATCCTCGCCATCATCCTCTCGCCGATCTTCGGCCACTACGAAACGATCTTCCAGGGCCTCAACAAACTCATCTGCTACATCTCCCCGCCGATCACCGCCGTCTTCGTCGTCGGCGTCTTCTGGAAAAAAGCCGGCGGACGCTCCGCCTTCATCACGATGGTTGCCGGCATGATCATGGGCGCGGTTTGCTTCGCCTTCGATTTCTTCAAGGCGCAAATCACCGCCGGTGCCACGCCCGAATCCATCGCCGCCTCGCCGCTGCTGAACTTCGTTTACAACTTCGCCCTGAAAGACTGGATGCTGACTTCGTTCGTCGCCTGCGCCCTCTGCGTCATCATCCAGATCGTCGCGACGCACATTTTGCGCGAACCGATCAAGGAAGAATCCAGGGCGCTTGTCTGGGAAAACTGGACCGAACCGCTCAAGGCCAAATGCGGCACCGGCCTGTCCGACTATCGCCTCATGTCCGCGGTCGTCCTCGTCATTTTCCTCCTGCTCTACCTGAAATTCTGGTGACCGCGCGACGCGGAGAAAAACGAATGAGAAAATTTTCGAAATATTTTTTCCTGATACTGGCGCCCTGCCTCGCCTTCGCGGCGGAACCCCGGCGCAGTCCGATCACGAACGGCGCGGAGTGGAAGGATGGCAAACCCGTTGCGTTGCCCGGCGCGCAAACTCCGAAGGTCGAGCACGTGCTCATCTACAAACCGGAGACGGAGTGGACCTATTCGCACCATGCGAGCATCACGTTTTTCAAAGACCGCTACCTCGCAATCTGGTCGAACGGCCGCGTCAACGAAGACGACCGCGGCCAGCGCGTGCTGATCGCGACATCGAAGGACTTCGCGCACTGGACCGAACCGCGGCCGCTGGTGGATTCGATGAAGGATGAAAAGGGCGACGAACGAGTTCTGACCGCGGCCGGCTTTCTCGAAAACGCCGACACGCTTGTCGCCTATTTTGGAAACTACGGATTCCACAAGGAGACGACGCATTTGCAGGCGGTGACAACCACGGACGGTGAGAACTGGAGCGCCGTGCGCGAGGTCGGGATCCCGATGAATCCGAATCATCCGCCGCAGCGCACCGCGAGCGGCCGGCTGATCATCTGCGGCAATATTTCCTTCCCGTGGACCGACGATCCGTCGGGCCTTTCCGGCTGGCACATGACCGGCATCTATCCCGACGAAATGGCCGCGACAATCAAGGTCGATCCCGCCTCGTTCTGGGAAGTCGCCAGGAAAAAGAGCTGGGATGCGGGCCTGTGCGAAGGTTCGTTTTTCCAGACCGACGACGGCGCCTTGCATATGCTGCTGCGAAACGCCGCCGGCAAGAACACGCGCCGGCTATGGCTCACCGAGAGCCGCGACAACGGCGCGAAGTGGTCGGAACCCGTCGAGACGGAATTCAGCGACACCAACGCGAAGTTTCATTTCGGCCGGCTGCCTGACGGACGTTTCTATTACGTCGGCAATCCCATCGGCGGCGGCCGCACTCCGCTGGTGCTCTCGCTCTCGCGCGACGGCGTCAAATTCGACCGGCACTTCATCCTCGGCAGCGAGCGCTACGCGCAGCGCCGGCCCGGCGGCGCCAAGGGCGGCGAATACGGCTATCCGCATTCGCTGATTCACGACGGCCACCTCTGCGTCATCGTCTCGCGCCAGAAGGAAGCCGTCGAAGTCCTGCGCGTCCCGCTCTCCGAACTTCGCGGCGACGAAAAGTGACCATCGTGTTTTCCAATGATTGGAAATTGCGGGGGCGCAAAGTTCCAATCATTGGAAAGTGGATTGCGGGTGCGCCCGATCCGCACCGGGTTCCCGGGTGGATGCTGAAAAATCTTCTTGCGTCGAAAACAACGACCTCACACGTTTGAGGTCAACTTTAACCAACCAGGAAAAATCATGAAAATCGAACTGAAGAAGAATTGCAAATATGCGCTCGTCGTGCCGACGAGCATGGGCATCCGCATTACGCCGCCGGGCGGTCAGCCGGTGAATGTGGGCGGAACATTTATCATGCAGGCGACCAGCGCGGAGTCGAACGTGGCGAGCATTTCGTCGTATCTCGGATTGCCGGTGAAAATTTTGACGACGTTCGTGAAGGGCAGCCCGATTGCGCAGATCATCAAGGACAACCTGCGCAGCCGCGGAATGGATTTCGAGGGGCCGGAAGTCGCGCAAGGCGGACCGTGGGGGTTTCGCCATCAATTCAACATCGCCGACAGCGGCTACGGTTCGCGCGGCCCGCGCGTGTGGAACGACCGCGCCGGCGAAGTCGGCCGCACGCTCAACGTGAAGGATTTCGATCTCGACCGCATCTTCGGCAAGGAAGGCGTTCAGATCCTCCATCTGTCGGGCCTGATCGGCGCGTTGTCGCCGGAGACCAGCAAGTTCTGTCTCGAACTCGCCCGCGCGGCGAAAAAATACGGCACGAAGATTTCGTTCGACCTGAATTACCGCGCGACGTTCTGGAAGGGACGCGAGAAGGAGTTGTCCGCCATCTTCGCCGAAATCGCGGGCGTCTCCGACGTGCTCGTCGGCAACGAAGAAGACTTTCAGCTCTGTCTCGGCGTCAAAGGCCCCGAAGCCGGCGGCAAAGGACTCAAGGCGGAGATCGAGAGTTTCAAGGAAATGATCAACCGCGTGAAAAAGGCGTATCCGAATGCCTCGACCTACGCGACGACGCTGCGCGAAGTCGTGGACACGAACCATCACCTCTGGGGCGCGATCATGGCCGCGGGCGACGAGTGGTTCGTCGTCGAACCGCGCGACATCACGGTGCTCGACCGCATCGGCGGTGGCGACGGATTCGTCGGCGGGATGCTCTGCGCAATCCTCAAGGGCTGGGCGCCGGAAAAATGGATTCAGTTCGGCTGGGCCAGCGGCGCGCTCGCGACGACGTTCCTCACCGATTACGCGCAGCCCGCCGATGAAGACCAGATCTGGAGCATCTGGAAGGGCAACGCGCGCGTCCAGCGGTGATGAATCGCTGGCGGCCCGCCAGCGCAGATCCAATCATTGGAAGTTTGAGCAATCCAGTTTTCCAATGATTGGAAATTGCGGCGCGAAAGTATTTGTTGTCCGGCGAATTTGACCTGCGAATGAAAGGGAAACCATGAACGTAAATTTGAATCCGTCTGCTGAACAGAAAACCACGCGCCGCAACTTCCTGAAAACCGCCGCGCTCGCCGGGGCGGCAATGGGCCTGCCGGGCTGCGTGACGACAACCGCGCCAACTTCGGTGGCCACCTCCGCGCAACGGATCGTCGGCGCGAACGGGGATATTCGCGTTGCGGTGATCGGTTTTCGCAGCCGGGGCGCGGCTCATATCGGCGCGCTCAGCAGGATCAAGGGTGTGCGCATCGTCGCGCTGTGCGACGTGGACCACAGCGTGCTCGACAAGAAGGTTGCCGAGCTTTCGAAAAAGGGAGTCACCGTCGAGGCGTTCACCGACATCCGCAAACTGCTTGAGAAAAAAGATCTCGACGCGGTTTCGATCGCGACGCCGAACCACTGGCACTCGCTAGCGGGGATATGGGCGATGCAGGCGGGCATGGACGTGTACACGGAAAAACCCGTCTCGCACAATGTGTGGGAAGGCCGGCAGCTCGCCGGGGCGGCGAAGAAGTTCGGCAAGATTGTCCAAACCGGAACGCAGTGCCGCTCCTCCGTCGGCATCGCGGAAGGCGTGAAATATGTCCAGTCCGGCGCGCTCGGAAAAATCCTTGTTTCGCGCGGCTTCTGCTACAAGCCCCGCAAGAGCATCGGCCAGTGCGGCGGCCCGCAGAAGGTGCCCGAGACCATTGACTACGACATCTGGTGCGGTCCCGCGCCGACCGATCCGCCGCACCGCAACGGACCGAACGGGCCGGTTCACTACGACTGGCACTGGTTCTGGAATTTCGGCGGCGGCGATCTCGGCAACCAGGGCATTCATCAGATGGACATCTGCCGCTGGTTCCTCGGCGAACCGGAACTCGCGCCGGCCATTGTCAGCGCCGGCGGGCGCTTCGGCTACAGCGACGACGCGGAAACGCCGAACACCTTCGTCACCCTTCAGAACTATGCGAAGGCCCCGCTGATCTTCGAAGTCCGCGGACTGCCCAAGGCGAAGCAATACCAGGACAAAACCTGGGAAAACAACATGGACAAGTACAAGAGCGCGAGGGTCGGCTGCGTCATCGAATGCGAAGGCGGCTACGTCGTCGTGCCCAGCTATTCGCAGGCCATCGTGTACGACAAGGATGGCAAGGAAATGAAGAAATTCTCCGACAAGGGCGCCAGCGAGGCCGGCCAGCCCGATCTCTCCGGCGGCTCGGAAAGCGGCCATCACGCAAACTGGATCGCCGCGGTCCGCGCGCGCAACGAAAAGCTGCTGACCGCGCCGATCCTCGGCGGGCACATTTCAAGCGCGTTGTGCCACACCGCGAATATTTCCTACAAACTCGGCGCGAAAAAAGCGCCCGGCGAAATTCGCGAACAGCTCAAGGGCCAGCGCGGAATCGGCGAGGCGTTCGACCGCATGGCCGCGCACCTCGAAGCCAACGGCGTGGACATCAACAGCGACAAAGTCGCGCTTGGCGTCCCGCTGCAGCTCGACCCGAAGACCGAGAAATTCATCGGCAACGCCGACGCCGACAAGCTGCTCACGCGAAATTATCGCGCGCCGTTCGTCGTTCCCCAAATAGCTTGAAACTGTCGCGAGCCGGCGAAGAAAAAATCCAATCATTGGAAGTTTCGATCGCGAAATTTTCCAATGATTGGATTTTTTTGCGCGGGGGGCGGCCGCGAATCAGCGCATTTCCTGGCCGCCGGTGACGTTGATGGCCTGGCCGGTCATGTAGTTCGAAAGCTCGCCCGCAAGAAAGACGACGAGGTTGCCGATGTCGTCGTAGCGGCAGCCGCGGCCGAGCGGGACCTGGCCTTCGTAGGCTTTCTTCACGTCGGCGATCGTCTGCGCGCCGGGAACTTTTCCGGCGCGGAGGTACTGGACGAACAATCCGTTCTTCTCGTCGGTCCACAGCGGCGATTCGAGAAGATTGCCGGGGCAAACCGCATTACAGCGCACGCCAAACTTCGCCATTTCAAGCGCGACGGACTGAACCAGGCCGATGCCGCCGAATTTGCTGGCCGCGTAGGCGGAGTTCGCCGCGCTGCCCTTTTTGCCGCTCTTGGAGTTGATCTGGATGATCGAGCCGGATTTCTGCGCCTTCATGATTTTGCAGGCGTGTTTGAACGTCAGGAAATTTCCGAACAGGTTTACATTCATCACCGCGCGCCATTTTTCCGCGTCGGCCTCGGCGATCGGCTCGGCGATCAGGATCGCGGCGTTTGCGACGACGACATCCACGCGGCCGAAGTTCTGCGTTGCGGCGGCGAAAAGTTTTTCGACGTCGGCCTCGAGGGTGACGTTGCAGACGACGGGAATTATTTTGCGGCCCGTCTTTTTCGCGACGTCCTCCGCGGTGGCCCTGAGTTGTTGTTCCTTCATGTCGGCCGCGACGACGCTGCAGCCTTCCGCCGCGAGCCGCTCCGTCAGCGCCTGGCCGAGCCCCTGTGCGCCGCCGGTGATGACGGCAATTTTATTATTCAGCAATGACATGATTTTTTTCCTCGTTTGAAGTCTCAGCGTGCCGCATCGGCCGGGCCGCGTCAATCCGCCGGCGATGCGGGGCGCGCTTCCGTATCCGGCGGCGCGCTCACCGGGCCGGCGGAAATTTCAGGGCACTTCCAATGATTGGAAACCATCGCACCCGAAAGTTTCCAATGGTTGGAAATCTGTGCGCCGGATTTCTCCAATGATTGGAGGTTTGCGCGCCGGGATTTTCCAATGGTTGGAAGTCGCGATGAAAAAAAACGTCCCCGGGAATCCGGGGCCGTTTTCAGTTTGCGATTTGCTTCGGGATTATTTCTTCGCGAGCGCGGCTTGCGCCGCGGCCAGTCGCGCGATCGGCACGCGGAACGGGGAGCAGCTGACGTAGTTCAGGCCGGCTTTGTAGCAGAACTTGACGGAGTTCGGGTCGCCGCCGTGTTCGCCGCAGATGCCGCACTTGATACCAGGACGCGTCTCGCGGCCTTTCTTGACGGCCATTTCAATGAGCTGGCCGACGCCGGCGATGTCGAGGCTGCCGAACGGATCGAACGGCAGAATCTTTTGCGTCAGATAATCCGGCAGGAACGTGCCGATGTCGTCGCGGCTGAAGCCGAGGGTCATCTGCGTGAGGTCGTTCGTGCCGAAGCTGAAGAACTCGGCGGTCTCCGCGATCTGGTCGGCGGTGACGGCGGCGCGAGGAACTTCGATCATCGTGCCGACCATGTACTTCACCTTCGACTTGCGGGCCGCGATGATCTTGTTCGCGGTTTCGCGGATGATCTTTTCGCAGAAGTCCAGCTCGGTCTTGTTGCCCACGAGCGGCACCATGATTTCCGGCAGCACCTTGATCTTCTTCTTCTCGACGTTGCAGGCCGCTTCGATGATCGCGGTGGTCTGCATGACGATCAGCTCGGGATAGGTGATCGAGAGGCGGCAGCCGCGATGGCCGAGCATCGGGTTGGCTTCGTGCAGCTGCTTGACGCGCTGCCTGACCTTCTCGACGCTGACGCCGAGGCGGCGGGCCATTTCGGCCTGGCCTTCGTCGTCGTGCGGGAGGAATTCGTGCAGCGGCGGGTCGAGCAGGCGGATGGTGACGGGCAGGCCGTCCATCGCCTGGAAGATGCCTTCGAAGTCGGCGCGCTGATAGGGCAGCAACTTGGTGAGCGCCTTTTCGCGGGCTTCCTTGGTCTCGGCGAGAATGAATTCGCGCTTGGCCCAGATGCGGTCGCCTTCGAAGAACATGTGCTCTGTGCGGCACAGTCCGATGCCTTCCGCGCCGAAGTTACGCGCGTTGACGGCGTCTTTCGGCGTGTCGGCGTTGGTGCGGACGTTCATCTTGCGGAACTGGTCGGACCAGGCGCTGATCTGCTGGTACATCTTGTAGATCGCGTGCTTCTTCGCGCCCGCGTTGCCATCGACCACGGCGGAAACCACCGGGCTGGCGTCGGTCGGAATCTGGCCGAGATAGACGATGCCGGTCGAACCGTTGAGGCTGATCCAGTCGCCGACTTTGAGGACCTTGTCGCCGACGGTGATCGTCTTGGCATCGTAATCAATGCGGACCGTGCTCGCGCCGGCGATGCAGCATTTGCCCCAGCCGCGGGCCACGACGGCCGCGTGCGAGGTCATGCCGCCGGTGGAGGTGAGGATGCCCTGGGCAGCCCACATTCCGCCGACATCTTCGGGCGAGGTTTCGTGACGGACGAGAATCAATTTCTCGTTGGCGTTGGCCTTGACGAGCGCTTCCGCGTCGTGCGCGTAGAAGCAGATTTTGCCGACGGCAGCGCCGGGGCCGGCGGGAAGTCCGGACGCGAGCTTCGTCGCTTTCGCTTCTTCTTCCAGATTGAAAATCGGGAAGAGCAACTGTTCGAGGTCCGCGCCGCTGACGGAATTGATGGCTTCCTGCGCGGTCAGGATCTTGTCCTGCTTTTTGCCCGTGAAGAAATCCTTGCCCGTCGCCATTTCGCAGGCCCAGCGGACGCCGGCGAGGCCGGTGCGCTTGGCGTTGCGGGTTTGCAGCATCCACAGCTTGCCTTGTTCGACGGTGAACTCGACATCCTGCGGATATTTGTAGTGGCGCTCGAGCTTGTGCATGATTTCATGCAACTGCTTCGAAGCATTCTTCCAGATCGGATTTTCCTCGTTGACCATCTCTTCGAGATTCTTCGGCGTGCGGATGCCCGCGACGACGTCTTCGCCCTGCGCGTTGATCAGATATTCGCCCATCGGCGTGACTTCGCCGGTCGCGCCGTTGCGCGTGAACGCGACGCCCGTGCCGGACGTGTCGCCCATGTTGCCGAACACCATCGAGCAGATGTTCACGGCCGTGCCGAGCAGACCCGACACCTTGTTGATGATGCGATATTTTTCAGCGCGCTCGGAATTCCAGGAGCCGAACACGGCCTGGATGGAGAGATCAAGCTGTTCCCACGGATCCTGCGGGAACGGCTTCTTGACCTTCTGCTGATAAACGCGCTTGTAAATTTCGACGAGTTCCTTGAGCTGGTCCGCCGTCAGATCCGTGTCTTCCTTCGCGCCGTACTTCTGCTTGATGCGCGTCAGCTCGACTTCGTAATCGTGATGATTCAAGCCGGTCGTCGGGCCCATGACCACGTCGCCGAACATGTCAACGAAGCGGCGGTAGCAATCCCAGCCCGTGCGCGCGTTGCCGGTCTTATTGATGAAACCCTGCACCGACTTGTCGGTGAGGCCGAGGTTGAGGACCGTGTCCATCATGCCCGGCATCGAAATCGCCGCGCCCGAACGGACGGAAACCAGCAGCGGATCGGTCGCGTCGCCGAGCTTCTTGCCCATCATCGTCTCGAGCTTCTTGAGCTGCGACTTGACCTGCTCGACCATACCCGGCGGATACTTGCTGCCGTTCTTCGAATAGTAGGCGCACGCCTCCGTCGAGATCGTGAAGCCCGGGGGCACCGGGAGGCCGGCCAGCGCCATCTCTGCGAGATTTGCGCCCTTGCCGCCGAGGATCGGCTTCATCGAAGCATCACCCTCGGTGTGCTTCTTGCCGAAACCATAAAAATACACGTACTGTTTCTTCGCGCTTTGCGCTGATTTTGCCATTTTATTTCTCCTGTTGTTGGCGTTCAAAATGAGGCGCGGATACTAGCCAACGCCCGATTCAAGTCAAGCGGCCCTCCCGCACTTCAGGTTTGCCCCGATGTCGCCCTTCGGGGCCGCGGTTTCCGCCCCTTTCCAATCATTGGAAATTCCGCCCGCGCAAACTTCCAATCATTGGAGGACTTCGCAGCGCAAAGTTCCAATCCTTGGAAACCCGCGGCATCGCGCCGCATCGCCGTGCCATCGGCCATTGGCTATTTCGAAACATCCTGCCCCGTCATCAGCGGCCAGAGGAAACTATTCGTCGTCGTCACCTGCACCAACTGATCTGTAATGATGCAAACCAAAATCACGTGCCACGGCGGAGCAAAATCATGTGATCAGAGCCTCTGATGAAAGCAATGAACCTTTCCGAGGCGCTGTACGAGAAATGTCCAAACGACTTAAATAGACCTGAGAGATGAACCACTTCTTCGACTGATCCATTTGGTCGATATGCCGTCAGCGTGTCACCGTCTGGAATAATCGGATCAATATTTGAACTATGATAATTGGGTAATACGATTTCTGCTTTTGCAGAAAGGGAAACAATGGCCCGCTCGCGATAGTTGCAACGATGAAAAGTCTCCAAGGAATAGAGATCCGCTGGAGTCTGGCGACAATCACCGCGCGGTCCAAAGCGAACAACAAGTCCATCATTAAGAAGATTGTTTTCTCCGAAAATACGCCTTTCACCAGCCCCGTCAAAATCAGTCCATAACACGACAATGTCTTGGCGTTTCATGACGTCGAACGAGAAGAGGCCTTGTTCATTGGTGAAAAACCCATTCGCCAGTTTACGCGCTCGTATTGGATGACCGGCGAAGGAACTGACCTGAAAGGTATTCAAATCAAGAGATAGCAACCGACTTCCATCCGTGTCGATAAACACCAATTCTTGGTTCATAAACACAGAATTGCGCATGAATTCATCATGCGTGTATGAACTCCACATGAGCCGTCTCTCGCCAATGTGATATAGAGCAACATGTGAATCGTCGCACTCAATTCCCCCGCATGCGACGGCGACAAAATTACTGTCACAAGAAAATGTGACATCGGCTACGTAGTTGAAATCGAGATCGTTCGTGGGCTTGATTTCGAAATACGGATTAGCATGCGTTCGTTGAGCCAACGCTCCCGACATGAGTTCCTCAATATGGAACAGTTGAATTGATTCCGTCGTCGCTATCGCAACATGTTTTTCGTCAGGGCTAAAATAGACATCATTAATCCAAGCTATGTCACCCGCAAATTCCGGCGAAATAATGACGAAATGTGAAGCATCATCGGAATTCATGAAACTATTCTGCCCGAACAGATCGTATATTTCGCGCGGCCGGTCAGATTCCAGCCGTCGAACGGCGTGTTCTTCGATTTGCTTTTCAATTCCGCCGCGACGACGCGCCACGGATTCGCCACGTCAATCACCACGATGTCCGCGACCGAGCCCGGCGCGAGCGACGGCACCGGCAGGCCGATAATTCTCGCCGGCTCGACGGTCCATCGCCGGATCCAGTTCATTTCGTCCATCAGCCCCGGCTTCACGAGCCGCGTGTAGGTCACGCCGATGGCCGTTTCGAGGCCGACGATCCCGAACGGCGCCTTCAGAAACCCGAGCGCCTTTTTGTCCGCGCTGTGCGGCGCGTGATCAGTTGCGAAACACGACAGCGTTCCGTTCACCGCCAGCGCGATGAGAACCTTGCGGTCGGCGGCGGAGCGCAGCGGCGGATTCATTTTGTAGTTCGCGTCGTCCGGATGGATGTCCGCGTCGCAAAGCGCGATGTGGTGCGGCGTCAGTTCGCCGGTCACGCGCACGCCGCGGCCGCGGCCCTCCGCAATCGCCAGCGCGCCCTCGCGGCTGGTCACGTGCTGGATGTGCAGCGCGCAGCCGGTCTTCTCCGCCAGTTCGATATCGCGCCGGATCGTCAGCTCCTCCGCGAACGACGGAATGCCCGGCAGGCCGAATTCGCGCGAGAATTCGCCCTCGTGCATCACGCCGCCTTTTCGTTCCACGGAGCTGTCCTGCGCGTGGTCCATGATCGTCAGGTTCAATTTCGCCGCGGCCCGCATTGCCGCTTCCATCACCGCGTCATCCTGGACCGTCGAGCCATCGTCGGTGAGTGCGCAGGCACCCGCCTCGCGAAGCGCCGCATAATCCGTCAGCTCTTTTCCCTTCCGTTCCTTCGTAATCGCGCCGCTCGGCAGCACGCGCGTCAGCCCTATTTCTTTCCCGCGCCGCGCAACGAAGGCGACAGTTTCCGGATTGTCGTGCGGCGGCTTCGTATTCGGCATCGCGACAATCGCCGTGAAACCGCCCGCTGCGGCCGCCTGCGAACCGGTTTCAATCGTCTCATTTTCCTCGCCGCCCGGTTCGCGGAGATGAACGTGCAGATCAATAAATCCAGGCGCGACAATGCAGCCGGCAGCCTCGATGATCTTCGTTTCTGGCGGCAACTGCGCCGGCATCGCTGCGACTTTTCCGTCCTCGATGAACACATCCGCGACTGCATTAATTTTTCGTGCCGGATCAACCACGCGTCCGCCGCGAATCAGAATCTTGTCCTTTGTCATTTGTCCCTTGTCCTTTGTTCTTCAGCGCGCGTGGATCGCTCCACATCGCGGGCAGCGGACTGCGGGGGCGTCGAAGCCGGGCGGCAATTTCATGCGAAGTCCGCACGTGCAATTGATGATGTCGAAGCCGACGGATTCCTGCATGACCTGCTTCGCCTCGCGCTGTGCCGATGCGGGGTGAAATTCCGAGGAGTCTGCCGATGCCTCGCGGGCAGGGATGCCCGCGTCACTTTGCGCGAAGGCGGCGGCTTCGCGAGGCTTGAAGACGCCGGAGCCGCCGTGCTGCTGCTTGTACGCCTCCTCGTACGCTGCGAACGACGCGCTGCGGCCCATGCCGCGCAGAATCTTGATCCGCTCGGAAGTCGGCGGGTGCGTGCTGAGCACGCTGCCCGATTCGCCGGACGCGGCCAGCGGGTTGACGATGTACATCGGCGCGAGCACGCGGCTGTGCTGTTCCTCGGCGACCTGCGCGCCGGAAATTTTTTCGAGCGCGGAGGCGAGGCCCTCCGGATAGCGCGTGAACTGCGCGCCGCAGGCGTCGGCCAGATATTCGCGGCGGCGCGAGCAGGCGAAATAGAGAAGCTGCGCGAGGATCGGCGCGAGGATGATCAGCAGGATCGAGATGACCATCAGGATCGCGCCCAACTGGCCGCTGTCCTTCGAATCGCTCTTGCCTCCGTAGCTACTGAAGCGGACGTAGCGCATCGAGTCGGCGATCAGGACGAGCGCGCCGACGGTGATGCCGGCCAGCGTCATGAACATCGTGTCGCGATTGACGATGTGCGACATCTCGTGTGCGATGACGCCCTGCAATTCGTCGCGGTTGAGCCGTGCGAGCAGGCCGGTGGTGACGGTGATCGCGGCGCGCTCGGGCGTGCGGCCGACGGCGAAGGCATTTGGCACCGGCGAATTGACGATGAAAACGCGCGGCATGGTTTTGAGACCTGCCGCGATCTGCATTTCCTCGACGATGTTGAGGAGCCGCGCGGCCTGTCTTTTATCAACCTCGGTCGCGCCGGCCTGCGCCAGCAAAATATCCTCGCCGCCGGAAAATGCGACGAGCAGGAGAACCACCCAGACGGCCAGCGCGATGACGATGCCGATCATGGACGCGGGCGGCATGAAGCTGTGCGGGGCCGCGGGAGGCGCGCCGACGCTTTCAACATTCGTGTAGATCGGCTGCGGCGTATGCGCGGCCGGTCCCGGCGCGAAAATATTCCCAATGGCCCAGCCGAACGCGAGGAACAGCGCGAGCAGCAGAAAAATCAGGAGTACCGATTTGCGCTGGTTCGATCGGATGAGGGACCACATGGAAATCTAAAATCGAAAATCAGAATTTGACCTGCGGCGCGGCGCGCTCGGCCTCGTCCTTCACTTCGAAGAATTCGGCCGCGGCGAATCCGCCCATGCCGGCGACGATGTTCGTGGGGATGGTCTGGCAAGCGGTGTTGAACTTCAAAACGGCGTCGTTGTAGTACTGCCGCGCGAAGCTGATCTTGTTTTCGGTCGAGGCGAGTTCTTCCTGCAGCGCGAGGAAATTCTGGTTCGCCTTCAACTCCGGATAATTTTCCGCGACGGCCATGAAGCGCGTCAGGAATCCGCTGAGTTGTCCTTCCGCGGCGGCCTGCGCGGCGACGCCGGTGCCGACGGCCGACTGCGCGGCGGAACGCGCCTTCGCGATGCTGTCGAACGTTTCGCGTTCGTGGACCATGTAGCCCTTCGTCGTCTCGATCAAATTCGGGATCAGGTCGTGCCGCCGCTTGAGCTGGACGTCAATCTGCGCCCACGCGTTCTTCACCTCGTTCCGTCCGCGGACAAGTCCGTTGTACATGCCGATAAAAATCAGGATGAGGACGACGACGACACCGAGAATAACCAACGTTGGGATCATGTTCTGCTTCCTTTCAACTTAAGACTTCTCCGCTCCAAAAATTTTCGCACAGACCTCGCGCAGCTTCCCGACGCGCCCGTCGCCGGCCTCCGCGCCGATGATCTGCTGCAGTTCGCCCTTGTCGAGCCACATCCCGTGCCGCCGCACGCACAGGTCAATTTCGACGCCGGATTTCGGCAGCGTCGCGAGATTCATTTTCGCGCGGCACATCGGGCATCGCCGCACGCCAGGCCTGCTCGAACTCAGCCATTCGGCCTCCGCGGCATCGGGCCGCCCGTGCAGGATCAGCCCCAGCTCGCCCGCATCGAGCCAGACGCCGCCGCAGCCGAGGCAGTGATCAATCTCGACATTGTCGAGTTCGAGCACGATCAACGGCTGGCTGCACGAAGGGCACAACATGGGCGGCACGATAGCACGGTTCGGGAAATTTCCAATGATTGGAATTTTGCGCGGGCGTTTTTTCCAATGATTGGAAAAGGCCGCGGGCGGCGCGCGGGTCAGCGCGGGGCGAGCTGCGGGACGAAGTCGCGCAGGAAGGCGCGGAGATCGCCGAGGTGGGAGTCGGAGCCGGGCGTCATGGCTCCGGAGACGGAGACATAGGCCCAGCGGCGGGAAACGTTGTGAAAAATCCGGTCGGCGGCCATCCAGAACATGCGCGCAACATGCGACGGTGTCTCGTGGCCCCTGGCAACGAACCAATATGAAAAAAAGGAATATGAAGCGGAGTCGCCGGCGCCCGCGCGCAAAATGATCACATGCACAGACAGCGGCCTACGGCCGTCGAAATTGACCCGCACATCTTCGCTGGAGACAATGTCGTTGCCGGCGCTGGTGAAACAGACTTCCGGGCGGTGAATGCTCGCGCGGTCCTTGCCGCTCAGCACGATCGCGGCGGCGAGATGCCGGTTGTCTCCTGTCGAATAAATTGAACGGCGGAAATACGTGTCGGGCGGTAACAATTCTTTTTCCGCAGGCATCATGTCGCCCAACGCACCACCGCACGACGGACATTTTTTCGCGCCGTTTAATTCTGAGAGCAGGAATAGCTTTTCGCATTTCGGATTCTGGCAGCAAAGTTCCTTTTCGCCGCGCCAAGGCCCGGCACGATCGGGAAGCTCAAGCCTGATGGCGGGCTCGGGATCGTACGTGACATCGCGCGCGCGCCACGCCGCGATGATTCCCGCCGCCAGCGCGACAACCGTCATAAAATATGGACGGAAAATGCTCATGTCATCATTCCAGCGCTTCCGGTAAATGCCGCCTGATTCGCCCGATCTTCTTCTGCCAGTCGCGTCCAATCAATTTGTGCGCGGCCAGGAGAAGCAACACCGCGAAAAGATAAAAAACGGGAAAACTTCCCGCGTAGTCCCCGGCGATCGCATGCAGAATTGTCCGCACGACGCTGGCCATCAGCACGACCAGAGGCGCGGACGCGATCAGCAGGATTTGGCGGAGCAAGCCTCGCTGCCTCATCCAGGCCAGTAGATACGTCGAAGCCATCACCAACATCACTGACCGCAACCCGCCGGGTTGTTTGGCAATCGAGATGACCGTGTCGCCGGCCTGAAGCGTTGTCGCGTCGGGTAACCTGGCGTGGACGCCCAGCCCGTTGAGAAGAATCATGCCCAGTTCCGCGACAGTGCACCGCAACATCGAGGCGGCACCGAACAGGAAATCGAATTGTGCCGTGAAAACCAGGAATCCCACTGGCGCGATCAACCGGCGCGCAACCGGCCACCCGAAAAAATAAAACGGGATTCCCCAAACCAGCAGCATGAATGCGGCAATCGAGATACGTGTCTGCTGCGTCTTTGCGCCCAGCCAGTGCAGCAACAACGCAAATACGATTACTGCAAAGCCGGTGACATTTGGCCGCTTTGCCACGGAGGCAAACTCGCGACGCAGCCGCCAAACCATCCACAAACAAACCAACGGCGCGGCCCATCCGTAAGGAAAATCATCCTGGCTGGCCGAATAAACCACCCACCGCCGCGCGATCCACACAAACAACGAGCGCGTCACCGTTGCCGGATCGTAGCCGAGATCCGTGACGCCGAAGAAGTGGAACAACACAAACACCAGCGTGGCGATCACGCAGGCGGGCAGAAGTCGCTGTGCCGTGCCCATGGTCATTTGCCCTTTGTTCTTGCCTGCAAGAACTCGTCGTACGAAATCGCCGCGCGTTTCTCGATCAACCGCCGGAACAGATCCTCGTAAAATTCCGTGATCCACTCCCAGTTGTAATAGAATTCGATTCGATTCCGCGCCAGTAGACGCAACTCTTCGATTCGCGACGGATTCGCCAGCAGGTCCGACAACGTTCGTCGCAACGAGTTCACGGGATCGTTCCGGTCGAAGCTGGCGCCGGCACCGGCGATCACTTCGAGGTTCACTTTTGAATTTCGTACCACGACACAATTGCCGAAGCCCATCTGATCCAGCAGCGCGGGCCGCGTTCCATCAATGCCCGACGGCTGGACGTAGAGCAGCGCGTGGCTGCTGAGCTGCTTGTAATCATCGCCAAAAGCGTAGCCGGTGAAGACGATTCGCGGATCACCCGCGCCCATCGCGCGCAACTTCGCCTTGTAGTCGTCGGCAAACGGAGCATCGCCGACGAGGACAAGCTTCGTCTTCGTATCGAGTCCGCGGAACGCCTCGATCAAAACATCAATCGCGTTCTCCGGCACGAAACGTCCGACGTAAAAAATGTAATCGCGTGGCGCGAGGCCCCACTTTGCCAGCGCGTCGGTCCGCTCGTCGCGCGCCACGTTCGCGCCGTACGGCACGAACACCGACGCCGCGTGATATTTTTCGCGGTAGCGCTCCTCGATTCCGTGCGCGTCGGAAATGATCACCTGCGCCGTCCTCGTCGCGATTTTCTCGCACTGCAGTTGATACCACCGCGCGAACGCGCCCCATTTTTCGCGCGCCCAGTCCTCGCCGTCCACGTTCAGCAGCACGCGCGCGCCGGCCATTCGCGGAATCCAGACCAGCGGGCTGTTGCCGACGATCACGAAATAGACGATGTCGAAGCCCTGCGTCAGCGCGTGCAGCGCCGAGAACGCCGTGTGCGTCAGCGTGTCGAGGTGCTTTGTCGGGATCGACGGCAGCGAGACGAGCCGCACGCCACGAAATTCACCGCGGACGTCCTTGATGAAATGCGAACGATTGTAAACGGTGACCGCGTGCCCGCGCGCGGCCAGCCGCGTGCCGAGCTGTTCGTAGAACGTCTCGAACCCGCTGTACCGCGCCGGAATTCCGCGCGAACCAAGGAGTGCAATTTTCATTTCAGATCGCGTTTCTTCGGCCGCGAATACCAGTCCAGCGTCTCGCGATAAAGGCCGGTCATCTTTTCGTAGAATGGCTCGAATTCGAACTGCTGCAAAAATCGTTGCTGTCCCGCATCGCCCATTTCCTCGCGATATTTCGGATCGGAGAAAAGACGCGCCATCGCCTTCGACATCGCGAACGGATCGTCCGGCGGAATTAGCAAACCCGTCGTGCCATTTGCGATCTGCTCGCGCGTGCCGCCGATATCCGTCCCGATCACCGCCCGACCATTCGCCATCGCTTCGATCACGACTCCACCGAACGGCTCCGGCGTCCCCGACGCGAGCACCACAATATCGAGCGCGGAATATGCCGCGCCCATGTCATCGCATTCGCCGCAGAAAATTACGCGGTCAGAAATTCCGTGCTCGCCTGCGAACCGCCTCAATTCTTTTTCGTGATCCTCGTTTCCTGCAAACGGACTCCCGATGATCGCGAAACGCGCATCAGGAAATCTGTCGTGAATCAGCGCCGCCGCCGCGATGAACGTCTCCTGGCCTTTACGTTTCAATTTGATTCTGCCGACAACTCCGGCCAGCGGTGCATCGACCGGAATTCCGAATCGCGCGCGGAACCTCAGGCCGCATTCGATCTTCACCGGTGGAAATTCATCGCGTGGAAATCCGTTGTGAAAAACGATGACGCTGTTGCGATTCTCAAACTGCGCCGCGACGGCCTCCGAAACGCACACGACATACGATGCGTAGCGGTGAAGCCACCAGCGATACAACGGCCAGAGCTTTCCGAAGTCGGAATAGAATTCGCGGACGTGCTGGATGTGCGGGACTTTCTCCGAACTCGCCGCCCAGCCTGACGAGAGGATCACCGACGAATTTGTGTGAACGATGTCCGGCTTCACCTCGCGAATCAATTTCACAAAGGATTTTTTCGAGGCCAGCGTTGCCGCCGGAAGCGAAAGTCGGCCGGCCCAGCTCGCAAATGATTTGCGCTCCGCAATCGCCATGTCGGGGAGAATCCGCACGTCAACGCCCGTAGTTTTCAATGCGCTGATGAGCGGCCCATCGTCGGGAAGTGCGACGACAATTTCATTTCCATCGCGTACGAGCCGGGAGGCGAGCCGCAACAGAGAGCGGCTCGCGCCGTACAAATCCGCATTGTGTCCCGTGAAGAGAATCTTCATCTGAACGCACCAAGACGATTGATAACATAAAGAAACTTTCCGCTGCCGCTTTCGGGAATTCTATCGGTCAGATACAAATCGAGCCGGGCGCCCGCGCCGAAAACTGTTTTCAAATCGCGTTCCAGAGCGGGCCACCAGGAATTGCGCGCAGAATCTGTCAGCGGCGTTTTTGTTTCGACGCGCAACACGAATTCCGACGCGCCGGTCTGCTCAAGCTGGAATCGTTCAATGAAACCGGGATTGTGAACCACGCCAACAATATGAATCACGAAAATCGGCGAAACGTAATCGCCGTTTTCGCGAGTGACAAATTCGACGCAACGGCCTTCAAGCCTTTCCAAAACCGGCTGCGGTCTTCCGCATTCGCACGCGCGGCCCGACCACGCGGCGACATCGCCGATTTCGTAGCGAATGATCGGGAAGTTGAAATTGCACAGGCACGTCACCAGCAGTCGGCCCGAAACGCCCGGCGCACATGGCCTGTCGTTTGCGTCCACGATTTCGAGATGTATCGCAGTCGAAAGTTCGTGAAGCCCGCCGCGCTCGCATTCGATAGCCATCTCGCCCGCGTCGCGGCTCCCGTATTTGTTGTGAATGCGCGCGCCGAAAACTTCGCGAAGCTCCGCGCGGATATCGTCCGTCACGGTTCCCGCACACGCCATGATGCTTTTGAGCGGACGAATTTCTCTCCCACGCCTGCGCGCGTGCCGTGCGAGCGCGAATGCCGCGTCTGTGTAGGCCATCATGTGGCGGACATCGCTGCGGTCAATCCGGTCGAGATACAAATCCATCTGCGCCTCTTCCATCCGAAACGCGTTGAGCAATTCCTCGCGCGCCAATGCCGTCATTGTGCGATGAAGCCGCGAATCTTTCATCGCATTGATGTCCGCCATCGAACCCCACAAACGAAAATATGGCGTGCCGAACGGAAAGCCGCACAAATCCTGCTGATAAATCCGCGATGCTCGGTCGAGATCGCGAAAATCTTTCTCATGAATCACAGCAAGCGGAACACCCGTCGAACCGCCTGTCTTCACTTCGAGCCAGCCGTAGCGTTGCGGACATTTTCCGCCGTTCGCCTCGTATTCCGCCCGCAACAGCGGCGACATCAAATCGAAATACCGCGCACGAATTGTTTCCTTCGTCAGAACCGGAAAGTCGGAAAGTGCCGGAGATTTTCTTGCGACGACCCCGCGATAAAACGGAATTTTTTCCGCCGCGTCCCGCAAGAGCGATTCGAGTTTCGCCGAGTTCCAATCATTGGAAGTTTCCGCGTCCGCCTTTTCCAATGATTGGAACTCGCGATAGTGCAGATCGCAGCGCGAGCCGATGAGGCGCTGCAGATTTAGGTAGGTAAGAAGGTGTGTGTTCACAACTCGATATGGCCGCGCCAGCCCGGTGCCGCGACGAATGTCTTCACAGGCGCAAGAAAATCGATTTTCGCCAGGGTCGCATCGTCGATAGCGGACCAGTTGCCGAATTCGGTACGATGCGAAAGAAGCGGGATTTTCTCGCGGTCGAAACCCATCAGTCGCGCCATTGCGAGATCGAGAGTGAAGGGATTGTCGCTGGCGGCAAGAATGCCGGATTGGACGGGCAGCGGCTGCAGCGGGCCGTTGCCTTCACCGGCGATGATGCCGTCGAGAATCGCGATGTAGGCGCGCTGCGGCGTATCGCGCAGCGTACCGCCGTCGGCCGGAGCAAAGCGGATGATTCGATTGAGGTCATAAACCATCCGCCAGATTGTGTCGTTGCCGTGCCACGCGCCGGCGGCGAGATAGAATTTTCCGCCGAGATTTTCGCGCGTGCCCTCGGTGCGGATGCCGTAGAGTTTTTTCATCGCGCGCCAGGCGGGCTGTAGCGCCGCGAACGCCGCGCGGGATTTCTTTTGCAACGCTTCGCGGACGCGAACCTGGAGTTCAATCGGCCACGCGATGTCGGGTGGAAATTCGTCGCCGCCGTTTTGCGGGCGGCCTTTGAGATAGTGGACCAGAAACGCCTTTTCGCCGTTGCAGCCGACGACGTTTTTGAGCGCGCCGGTGATGCCGGATTTCTGGTGCGTCTTCATCTTCGGCAGATTCACGAAAAGATCGGCGGCAAGCACGGATCCGGAGAACAGGTAGCGGTGATGGCCGTGGCGGTGGCTGCTCTGGATGCGTTTGATATCGTAGTCGGAAACGCGAAATCGCTCCCGGCTGGCGCTGACCGGTTCGAGAAGACTTTTTTCATCGAGCACGATTTCTCGATAGCCAGCCGGATCACCGAAACCGCCAGTGCGGATTTCCGTCAGGAATCCGTTTCGCAGTTCGAACCGCTCGCGACGCAAATCGCGAAAGACAATTTTCGGCGATTTGTAATCCGCAAAGTTCTTCGCGACCAGATCCGCGCCAGACTGCATAAGCATCAAATCGAAATCGCAGCCTTGCAGCGGGACATCGCCGACGAGGATCTGTTCCGCATGCGGATATTTTTCGAGGCAGGCCCGAATCGTCGCATCAATGATCGCGGCCGATGTGACGAGCGCGCGGATCGGAAAGTCCGGCGAGACTTCGTGCTGAACCCAGTTCGGTTTGAGGACGATCTTCCGATAATCGCCGGACGGCAACTGCGCCGCGATCCACGCGGGATCGGGTCGTTCGCTTCGCGTGAGAACTTCAAGCATCGGAAGGTTTTTCCGAGGAACTGCGCTCGCGAATCACCCGCGATGGCACACCTGCAACGATGGTCATCGGCGGGACATCTTTCGTCACGACGGAGCCTGCAGCGATAATCGCACCGCGACCCACGGTGACACTCGCAAGAATCGTCGAGTTCACACCGATCCAGACATCGTCTTCGATCTTGATGAACTCGCGTTTCACGCCCTGCGATTTCATCGGGATGTCGGTGCGTGCGAACTCGTGATTTTCGCTCATCAAATTTACGCGTGGGCCCATCATCACATTGCTGCCGATTTCGATGAAGCCGGAACAGCCAATGTATGAATACGGGCCGATGTTCGAATGATCGCCAACTTTCAAACCCTCGCCGGGTTCACCGAGCAACGGATTCGTCGGCGCGATGTAGGCGAAACGTCCGACAGTGCATCGCTCTCCGAAAACAATTCCGCGTTTAGAAAGTGCGATGATCATCGAGCCTTCCTCCATGCTGAATTGCCTGCCGGTGCGCAGGTGTCGCCCGTGAAGCACCCGCGCGTTCTTGTCCGCAAGCATCCAACCGTTGACGTTCGGTAGTCGTAACTTCATCCATGCTCCGCGGATCATTCGCGTCGCGACAGTCGCGCAAACGCCGAGCAGATCGCAGGTGCTCATTGACGCGAGCGCCGCGGGTTCGATTTGTTTCATGCGCGCCAGTTTTTCGCGAAGGAGTTTCATGGTTTTGTTTTCCACTGACTGGAAGTGTCCGGCATCGAAGCTTTCCAACGATTGGAATTTCTCATCGGGACGCCAGCGCGGAATCGTAAGAGAACCGCGCCGTGACCCGCAAACAAGTCACCCGGCGGTAGGATGGTTTCTCATCGGTCGCGAAGTCGAAGGCAGGATTGTCGTTGCGGTAACAACCGGCTAGCAGGCGCTCGACGCAGCGGACCGCGCGCACAAGTTTGCGAAGCGCGACGGAGCCGAACGCGTGGTAGCGCTGGCGGATGATTGCGCCCTCGTCGTCCATCCGTTGCTTTTGTTTTACGCTGAGATTCGATCCATCCACGCCAAAAAGTCCGAGATATGCGTCGAGTTTGACGAACCGGCGACGCACGGTGAGAAGCCGCATCATCAGGTCCGCGTCGCCGGCGACGCGGAAGGAGAGATCAAACGGAAGAATCTTTTCGTCCCACAGGCGTCGGTGAAAGAAATAGCTGCACGAAAGCGCGTAGAGGAATCCATTCTTCACGTATGTCGCACGCAGCGGGATTTCGCGGCGGGCGGCGATGGGGTTGCCGTCGGGATCGACGATGATCGTGTCGCCCCACACGACGTCGGCTTGCGGGTTTTCGCGGAACGCGCGCGCGACGCGGGCGAGCGTACCGGGCAGATACTGCTCATCGGCGTTGAGCCATGACAGGAATTCACCGCGCGCGCGCGACCAGCCGTTGTTAATCGCATCATACATACCAGCGTCTTTTTTGCTCCGCCAGGCAAGGTTTTCCTGAGTTCTGAGCCACTCCACCGTGCCATCGCTCGAGCCGCCGTCATGGATGAGATGCTCGAACGTTACATCCTTCTGCCCGCGGATCGAGCCGACGCACCGCGGCAGAAGAGCGCGGCCGTTGAAGCAGGGCGTTACGATGGAGAACTGCGGGTTCATTCGGGCGGGCGGCGGATGAGAATGCGGATCGAGTCAGGAACGGGGGTTTCGGCGGCGAGAATCAAGTAGCCGCCTCCGCCGGCACCGGAAACTTTCCAGCCTGTCGCACGCGCGCGGTTTTGTTCGATGAGTTCGCGTAGTGAGGACGTAACCATGTTGGGGAACATCGCGATCTGCGCTTCGAAGGATGCCGTCATCGCAGCGCCAAAAGCGCGGACATCGCGGTTCAAAATTGCGTGCCAGCAGGCTTCCGCGGCGCGGGAAAGCGAGCGGCCGCCGGCCTCATCGATCCGCGTGTTCGCCAGCACATCGAAAGCTTCGCTTCGCGGGCCAAGCGGAAGCAGGAAAAGATGCTGTTCGACGAAGCGGAGGAGTTCTTCGTCGAGCACGTGCTCGATTTTTGCGGGCCAATAACCGCCCGCATAATCCGCTTTCGCGAGGCCGGGGAATACGATGCCGATGGAGTCCTGCGATCCGGAGATGTGCGGCTTGCCCGGTGGGTTGTCACAGCAGAACAGCGTCCACGCGAGTTTTTCAAACGGACCCGCAGGCAGCCGTGGACCCCAGAGGTTCATCGCAGTTCGGCGCGTGCTGGTGGCCATGCCGCTGCGCTCGTTAAATTCAATGAGCGGTTCGAGCGAAATGGTGATGACGGAGCCGGGATGATGTTTCGAAACGCACGGCTGGTCGAGCCAGCCGCCGGCAAGATCAATGCGATACGGCATGGTTGGCGCGGCGCGCAATGCGGTAGTCGAGCGAGCGCCGAGACCTTCGTGCGGAAGTCGTTTCAAGACGACATAGTCGATGCCGAGCTCTTCGCAGAGTTTTCGTTTCGCGGGCGTGTTGCCATCCTCGTTGACGATGAAAATATCGGGCTTCATCTCGCGAAGCTCCTGCTCGAAATCCATCAGTCCCGAGCCGCGAGAAATGAATGCGCGATGAACGCAGGCGACGCTCCCGATCATGAACTGCCGCTCCGTTTCATTGTTCACCGGGGGGCGGCCTTTCAATTCGAAAACCGTTTTGTCAGAGCCGACGGCAACATGCAGTTCGCCGTGTTCGGCGGCGCGCTGGAAGAATTCGATGTGGCCGCTGTGCAGCAGATCGAAGCACCCGCTGACGAAAACTCTTTTGCGGGGTTGTGTGCTCATGATGAAATCTCCGTCATGGCCGTCCGCCGGGAGCCGGCCGGTTGATCAATACGAATGTCGCGCATCGCTGCATTAGCGGACAGACGTGGTTGCCTTTTCCGATAGGATTTGCCGGTAAAGACCGGCGTAGCGGCGTCCGACCTCCTGCCAGTCGAGAACTTCAAACAACGGGGCCACCTTGTGCGTGCGAACCTTCTGCCAGAACTGTTTCAGGTGCCCGCTGAAATTGCTTACATCGGCCGGCGGACAATAGGTGACGCTGGCGCCGAATATGGAGCGCATGTTTTTCAGGTCCGAAAGCAAAACCGGCGTTCCGGCGGCGATGGCTTCAAGCACGACGAGCGGAAGGCCTTCGTTCTCGCTGGCCAGCACAAGGCCTCGCGCGCCGCGCAATATCGAGGCGATCTGACGCGGCGTTGCGGATTCGCCGGTCCATGTCACAAAGCGACCGTCAACTTCCCCGGCGAAAGTGCGGGCATAGTTGCTTCCGGGAAGGAGGGGTGGGCCGACAAAACGCACAGGAACCTTCGCGACTTTCGCGGCGTGCGCGAGTTCGAGGTTGTTCTTCCGTTCACAAACGAAGGCAACGCAGACAAGGCCATCAAAAACGTCTGGCGGAACCGTCGAGTCCATGAAGACGGGATCAACGCCGTTGGGAATGACGTGCGTGCGGTTCTCCGGCGATTTGAAAACGGTCCGCATGTAGTCGGCTTCAATCTGTGAGATGGCAACAGCGGAATCGCAATTGGGATAGATTTCCGCGCCGAGCGAGGCATACAGACCCCGCCCCATGATCAGCCTGAGCGGAGTTGCGAAAGCTCCCCGAAGAGGCCAGGTCCAGCGCGGACGGAGGACATTTGTCTGATGTAATTCCGAAATCACCAGGCCGAGGCCGCGCTGGCGGGCGAGCTGCCAGTGAAAATCGTTGGGCGGACGGCCCCAATAATGGATTATCTGCGCATCAACCGGCTCTTCATCTTCGTGATGCAGCCAGTGAACATCGATGCCGTATTTTTGCAAAGCGCGCTGCGTTTCGAAAATCTGGATGGCGTGGCCGCCGCGCGCCCAGCCAAGCGGATAACTGACGTAAAACAGAACGGTCATGAGGAAATCGACTTCTCGGTCTTGAAGCTTCTGACAACAATTTTTCGCATGACGCCGGTCATTTCTGCCGGTCTGGATGAATGCGCCGAGAATACGAGACGCCCGGGAACCGGGACAATCAACCCGTTTGAATCATGCACGTTTCAGGGCCTCCTCATAGCACGTTTCATAGGCACTCAAGGCGGCATCGGGATCGCAGATGACAAGTACACGTTTCTTTGCCGCCTCCACCCGCGCCGAGGTCTCTTCTTTGTTCGTCCATGTTCGATCGAGGGCCCCGGTCATTTCAACCGGCGACCGACCGGAAGAAAGCAGCCCGCATTTGCCCTCATCGAGCAGAAACCGGCATCCACCCGCTTCGCGTGCGGCGATGACGGGAATGCCGATTTCCATCGCCTCCATAACCGGCCCCCCGAACGATTCATCGAGTGACGGGTGAAGGAGAATGTCGCACTGCGCGATTGAGGCGAGTGCTTCGTCGTGCGCGACCGGGCCTTCGAACCGGACGCCATCGGCCAGATTTCGAGATCGTGCCCATGCTGCGATTCTGCTGTCCGGCTGGAGACCGGGCCCGATGACGCGCAGTTCCGCGGCGACGCCGCGCGAACGCCAGCGGGCAAAGGCCAAAAGAGCGCCTCGCACGTTCTTGAAAGCGGCATCGTTGGCGAGAACGACCACGATGGGCGTGTGGCTGGTTCGTGCGATGCGGTTTGCCGTAACGACAGGGGCATCTTCCTCAAGCAGATTGGGTATTACCGTGACATCGCGACCGGTTTTTTCGCGGACGTAGCCGGCGATGTATGGCGAGGGAGCGGTGAGCTTGACGGCATGGCGAAATGTCCACCGCGACATGAGATAAAGCGGAAGATAAAGCGGGCCGAGATGCTTCAACATGTTTCCTGCGTGGTCATGGACCGTGACGACAGCCGGCGGGAATCCCGGCGTGAGGGCGGCGAGCGAATATTCGTAGGTCCAGTGTGCGTGAGTCACGGGTGCGCCGGCTTCGCGAAGAGCCTCGCGAAGGAGGCGAACTTCTTCGCGATAGCCATCGCGCAAGGATCCGCGGATTCTTCGGCGTACGACCCAGAGGCGCAGCAGCGGTCCGCACCAACGCATGACCGGTTCGGTTGCGGCCGCGTTCGACGTGATGGCAATGGTCGGCATTCCGCGCCGAAGTCGGGCTGCGAGCAGGGTTGTGAGAAACGCACCGCCCTGCTGGTAGGGCAGCGGCTTGTCTCTTACGTCCGCCGGAGAGAACCACGGGCCAAGCGCCGCAGGATTGAGCGGACCGATGATGGCAACCGGCGTGGGCATTAGTGCATCTGTTGTCGAAAGAACTCGCGGGGGTCAACCGCGTTTACGGCCGGCGAAGATCAATGTGGCATAGTGCGCATCAGGCGCGCGGCCTTCAGCACGGGGCAGGACTTTGAAGATGATGGGATCGAAGCGCTGTGGACCAAGCCATTCGGTGAACCATTCGTGACGGAGTTTGATTGGATGGCCTGTGGCTCCGGCATCGTCCTTGAGATAATCGAGATCGGCATCATCGGTGAGATCCTGACCGATGATCAGGATGCCTCCGGGTTTGACGATACGTGCGAGTGTGTCCATGCAAGCGCGGGCGTCGCGGACGTGATCGAGCACGTTGATCTTCACGGCGAGCTCGAAATAGTCGGAGGCAAAGGGGAGTTCCTCAAGCGGATGATCGTCGATGGTGCAGTTCATGCTTCGATACATGTCGGAAACGAAGGTGAGCTTGAAGCCGGCGTAGGTGCGGATGAGTGGGTCGGAGAGGACAAGGTGGTCGAATCGGGTGCGGTCGAGCATGAGGCGGACATTGGTATAGGGGCCGCATCCGACTTCGATCGCGTTGTGGATGCGTTCGGGAACGAAGCTGTAATTGTCGAAGCGCTGCCTCCACCATTGGTTCCAGTCCTCGCCGCGATATTTGGGAACGGCGCCGACGAGGTGCAGAAGCCGCCACATCCAGTTTTTGCCAAATCGCGCACGCGCGGTCTGGACGCTGGCCCAGTAACTGCATTCCCATTTCTGGGCTTCCTTCCAGCGGTCTTTAGAAACGGACTCAATATTGGCTGCCATGTTCATTCACCTTTCGATTTCCCGATCCTCGGTGGCGAGAACTTTTCCGTACAAGTCGAGATAGCGGCCGGCGACGCTGTCTTGCGAGAAGAACTGTTGCGCACGGACACAAGCGGCACGGCCCATCGAGTCGCGCAACGAGGGCTCGGCATAGAGACGGCCGATCTTTTCGACAAAGGCTTCGGCGCGATTCCCGGCGATGCGGAAGCCGCAGGATTCATCGGGGTAGATATCGCAGGAGACGCCGGGCAGATCGTTGACGACGCAGGGCAGGCCGCAAGCCATCGCCTCGATCTGCACGGTGCCGAATCCTTCGCGGCGCGAGGGGAAGACGAAGACATCGGACGCCTGTAAATAGCGTTCGGCATCATCCACGCGACCGACGGTACGAAGCCACGGCGATTGTGGAACGGCAACGGCACCCTTCGCATTCTGGCCATGCGCGGCGAGGTAATCGCCGACGAGCATCAGGAAGATGTTGTCGCGGCGCTGCCGCATCCGCCGCCAGGTTTCGATCAGGATGTCGGTGCCCTTGCCGTGGCCGAGCCAGCCGAGGTAGCAGAGGACGAAGGCGTCGCGCGGAATTTCCAGCTCGTTTCGCAGCCGTAATTTCTGATCCGGTGTTGCCGGACGGTAGCGTTCGCAGTCCACGCCGTTGGGAATGACGGCGATTTGAGCGGGCAGTTTCCACGCGCGGCATTTTTCGGCCTGGCCGCTGGTCATGGCGACGACACCGGCAAGGCGACGATAGGCGAAGAGCGAAACGACGCCCCATTTTTCGGCTTTCATGCCTTCCGGCGTATCCCATCCGTCGGAGGTGATCTTCAGCACGACGGGCCGTCCTGTGCAGAGGGCGACCCACCAAGAGAGGAAGAGGTTGACGTAGCCGCCGCCGTGAATGTGGAAAATATCGAAGTCGATTTTCCGGGCGCGAACATGTCGTGTGAAGCGCAGCAGGCCGCGAAGTTTGCGCACCTTGCCGGACATATGCAGCGGAAATGAGCGGACGGGGAAGCCGTCATATTCTCCGCCGTCCCGCCAGTCGGGACCGCGATCTTCAACGATGAAGGAGACGGCCACGCCACATGCGCGCAAGACGCGGGCGAGGCGGACGGCCGAATAGGTCGCGCCGGTGGGCGTCGGGAAGAATGCGCCAACATAGAAGATCACGCGCGGCGCGGAGTTTTCCAATGATTGGAAATCAGGGGAGGGCATTTTTTCAATGATTGGATGAGCGGGGATTCGTCATGTCTGAATCCAGCCGGAGGCGGAAGCGTGGCGGCGCAGCGTCGCGATTTCCCACAAGGCCAGGCTCTTGCTGGCAGAGGTTTCGTGTTCACGACAGTTTTCCTTGATCAGCTCCAAGGGAGGCGGAAGACAGAATGGCGGGCGTTCCAGATTGATCATGCGCCATTCGCCAGTGACGATATCTCGATTTTCCGTGACCGAGGTGAAGGTGGTGGTCAGGAGGAAACGAGTGTCAGATGCCAGAATGTTTTGCAATGCGCGGAAAATGTCGCGCAGGGAGAGGTGAACGAGGCAATCGCGGCAGATCAGGAGGTCCGCAGCCGGGAGTGGATCGGCAAGGAGATTGAATATTTCGAAGCGAATGCCGGGTTGTTTGTATTTGGAACGATTCGTTGCAATGAGATCGGGCACAATGTCGCCACCGAAATATGCAATGCTTCCAAGGTCCATCCGCGACATCCAACAGAAATCACCGCAGGGAACGTCGGAGATGGAGCGAATGGCGCGGCGCGGAAGCAAGGCTGCCAGTTCCCTGCGGACCGTTTCTGTTTCACGCAGGTTGGAGCCGGTGCCGGAGCGCGACTCTGCGTCCCCCCAGCGGTTCGCATCGTAGATCTCACGAAAGACCCGGTCGGCCGGAAGGGTTGCCCAACGCTCTCGCTCGCGCGCGACGCGCCAACGTGCGAAGAAATGCCAGTAGAGCGCGCGCACCACAGGCGTGGTTTCAAGAAATCTCTTTATTCCGAGCATGTAATTAGCGATTGGCAGGGCGCACGGGCGAAGAACTGCCGAAGGATGGATCTACAAGGGCAAAATCACGCTTGACGCGCTTCTGCACCTGCGCGATGTCCGTGATCTGAAGACCGTAGAAGATAGCCAGATAGAAGAAGATGGTCATCAGCGTCTCGATGCTGCCTCCGATGAAAAAGAAAGCAATAATGTTCCAGAGTATCTGGGCCTTCATAAACACGAAGAACCGGTGAATGAAACGATCCTTCGGTTGCAGATCGTTTTTCAACACCTCCAAGGTTGCGAAGAGCAGAAAGAGCGTGGCGCACAGAAGGCCGGGAATGCCCGTGTCAATGAGCAGGCCGATGGGGCCGTTGTGATAGCCATGACTGAACCAAGGCCCCAGAATCTGATCCTTGTATACGCTGGGCGAAAAAAGTATATCGGTGTCCACGGTGAAACCTCGGCCGACCCAGAGGTATTCAGGAGCCTGTTGGAGGCAGTATTTCCAAAGTTCAAGACGCCAGGTGGCCGTGCCAGTGGCATCCGTCTGTGCAACGGGGTCAATATTCGCAAAAGGCAGCCACGCAAAGGCCCGTTGAATGGACAGCGGCAGATGGGCCATGAAAGGCAGGACGGCCAGCAGGGCCACTGCAAACATGCCCGTCATCAGAACTGCTCGCTGCCGGCGAAGGTTTTTCGGCGCGAGCAATATGTAGTAGAGCAGTATCGTGGCTAGGGTTCCCACCATGGCCGAACGAAACCCGGACAGGCCGACCATCACGATGCAGACACCGGTCATCAGCACGGTCAACAGGGTGAATTCCGACCGGCGTACCGTGAACAGCAGCGTCACCATCAGAAGAATTGTGGAAAGCGATGTGAGCGCGGTGAAACGAACCACGCCCTGACCGCTGTCCATGGATGCCAACATGTCTTGCAAGCCGGAGACGTAGGCCGCGATGAAGTTGTACTGAAAAACGACCTTGCCGCCGCTCAGCGCATATAGCCCTTCGGCTGCCACAGGGAGCAATGTGCCCAAAAGCATCAGAATGATGGCCAGACGCCATTGACGCGGGGTCAGCGCAATATAGCGGGAACAAAGCAGAAAACCCGTACTGATAAAGAATTTGACGTAAACGGCCCCGCCGATTGCGGCCCCGCCAAACATCTGAAGGCCAAATCCGCGCTGCGAGATGATGAAAACGCATAGAAGTGCGAAGGCCCACAGGCAGTAGAACGACGATGGAGCCGTGAGGCGCGCCGGTTTGACGATGATGTTGCGCGCAATGACCAGCGCACCAAAGCCGGCCATGAGAAAGTGCACCAGCTGCAATCCGCGAGGCAGTCCCGGCACGATCAGGCTGCTCTGCGACAACGCAAGGATGAGGATGATCCACGCCGGCGGATTGTTGATCATGGCCACCAAGGGCGCCGCGATGACCACGGCGGCCATCAGGAAATAATTCTCGTGCATGAACGCATACGTCGCGATGAGGATTGTCGTGACGACAACCCCCAGCGTCCCCAGCGCGCGCGGAAGATTTTCCAATGGTCTGCTCATGTTCGAAAAAAGTGCGGCATTCTACGGTCCCGCGCGCCGATGACCAGCCGCGATTTCATCATAGCGCGCCCGCAGCGCCGCGGCATTCCTTCCCGTCTCATATTCCGCCGCCACATGCCGCGCTGCGCGCGTCGCGAACCCGTCATATTCCGCCTGATCCATCGCATAAAACCGGCGGATCGCCGCGGCAAGGCCGGCCACATCCTTTTCATCCGCGAGCAATCCGGTTTCGCCGTTGCGGACTTCCTCGGGAATGTCGCAATGCCGCGTGGCGATCACCGGCATTCCCGTTGCCTGCGCGTCGAGCAGCACGACCGGCGCGCCGCCCTCGCAGTCACCGTTTGCAGCGTGGACGCTCGGATGAATGAAGACATGAAATCCGCGCAGGAATTCGTGCAGCCGCGCAAAATCGATTCCGCTGAGAAACTCCACGCGCGAAAGCGCCGGGCCGAGCGCTTTTTCCACGCCGCCCTTCAGGTCTTCCTTGTCGCCGCCGACGAAAGTCAGCGTCAGGTTCGGGCAATCCGCGAACGCCTCCCTGAACGCCTGTGCGGTATAGATGTGCCCCTTCTTCTCGCGCATCGTCGCCACCTGCACGAGGCGCAACTCGCCCGGCCTCTTCGTCCGCGGCGCAAAAAAATTTCCAATGATTGGAAGTCTTCCGGCGGCATTTTTCCAATCATTGGAAATTTCCGTTTCGCGCCCGGCGACGGAGGTTTTCAGATCGATGCCGAGGTGTTGAACGGCGATTTTTTCGCGCGGGCAGCCGAGCGCAACAAGCTGCTCGATGCCGTGCGAACCTTCGCACAGGATGAGAGCCGCCTCGCCGAAGAGGTCGCGGTAGCGCTCCCGCCAGACGGGCTGCTCGGTCGGCAGGCGGCTGTAGTCGGAGCCGTAAAAGGAAACGACGAGCGGCGCGCGCAGTTTCCGCGCCGTCGGAAGATACTGCCAGCCGATGTAGCCAAAGTGTGCGTGGACGATGTCAACCGGCCCGGACTGGCTTGCGAGCCAGCGTGGATAGAACGGCAGCAGCGCGTGGCTGATGAAGCCGTTCGCGGCGCGTTCGAGAATGTTCCGCCGCGGACGGTCCCACTGCCGGAATGGAAACTCGATGAATTCGAAGCGGGGATCGTAGAAGCCGCATTTCAGAAACTGCTCTGCGCCGACGAGTACTTTGCAGTCCGGAATGTCGCGGATCAGACGAAACGCCCAGTTCTCCGTATCGTGGAGGTACTGGCCGAAAACATGAAGGACGCGCAGCGGCATTCTTTCCTCAGTGGCGGCGGATGATCTCAACGGCCTCGGCCACGAACCTGCGCTGGAACGTCAGCAGCAGGCCTGCGTAGATCAGAACACCGGCCGCAATTTCGAGCGTCAGTTTTCCCGCGCCATTCAAGCCCGCGATGCGATGTGGCAGGCAGATGAGAATCGCGACCATGGCCAGCGCGGGGGCGACCGGCAGCGCGAGGGTTTTGAAGTAGTGCCAGGCTCCGGGACGGATGAGCGGGCGGATCAGCCATCCATACATGACGGGTTGGAAGATGATCTGACATGCCACCAGTCCGAGCGCCGCGCCGACCGCGCCACCAAGGCTCGCGCCGGTCCACAAGGCGGCAAGCTGGCAGACGATCACGAAGATATTCCACCGAAATTCCGTGTCGGCCCGGCCTTTCGCCAGCAGGAGCGATCCCACCGGATTGCCTGCGGAGCGGAGGATGGCCACGATGGCCAGCGCTTGCACGATCGGCACGCTTGCGGCCCATCGCGATTGGAAGATCACGCCGATGGTGTCGGGCATGATCACGGCGATTCCGAGGGCCAGCGGAACGTTGATCGTCAGCAGCAACCGGCACATGAACAGGAATCCCTTGCGAAGTTTTTCCTCGTCATCCTGCAGCCGCGCAAAAACCGGAAACGCCACGCGCGTGAGAATCGGGTTGATGCGGGTGAGCGGTTGCATGATCAGGTTGTAGGCAAAGTTGTACTGGCCCAGCGCAACCTTCCCCAGCAAGCGGCCGAGGAGAATCTGGTCCATCCGCATCAACGCAAAATTCAGGATGCCGCTGCCGGTCTGATAGGCGCCGAAGCGGATGAAGCCGCGCAAATCCGCCGGACGGAAATGCCATCGCGGCCGCCACAGTGGCAGTCCCATTTTCACCAGCAGCACCGTTCGCGCCGCCGCCGAGGCCAATAGCGACCACACCAGCGCCATCACGCCCGCGCCGCGCCAGGCCAGCAGCACGGCCACCACAAGGCCCACCGCCTGCGATGCGATCTCCATGATCGCGATTTCCCGAAAGCGAAGATTCTTTTGCAGCAGTGCTGCGAATTGCTGCCCGGCCGGGCCGATCAGGAAGGTTGTCGCGCACCAGGGAAGAATCTTTGCGAGCGCCTGTTCGTGAAAGAACCAGACGCCGAGCGGCGTGGCCAGCAGCGCGATGATGAATCCGGCCGCACCCAGGCCAATGCCGAAAACATACAGCGAGCACAACTGTTCGTCCGAGGCATCCTGCCGCCAGACCAGCGCCGAACTGATGCCGAGATCCACGATGGTTTGCATGAACGCCACGACCACCATCGCCATGGCCATCAGTCCGAATTCTTCCGGCCCAAGCAACCGGGCCAGCACGAGAAGCTGAACGGCCTGCAAGCCCGCCGAAATCAAAGCCGAAAGTCCGGTCCATCGCGCTCCCGCCGCCGCCGATTGCTTCAGGCTCTCCATGCAAATCCGATGTCCGGACACTTCCAATGATTGGAAGTGTGCGTCGCGTCATTTTCCAATCATTGGAAGAGCGACGGGCCGGCCGCCGCGCTGCGATTCGATGCAGGCGAGGCACAGGTCGACCGCGCGCCGGCCATCTTCGACGCCGATGGAAAACGGGCGGCCATCGCGTGCGCATAAAATGAACTCCCGCACCAGCCGCAGGCTCGCTTCGTCGTGCTCGTAGGCGCTGAGCGGATAGTTGCGGAACATGGAAAATCTTGTCAGCAAACCGGCGATTGCCAGCCCTGCGCGGTCGCGTTTCCGTGCCGCCAGACTGCGCGGGACGACGGTGAGGCGGGGCCGCGTGCGCCGGGCCGGCCAGAGAACGTTGTCCCGGACCTGGCCGTTCGAGCCGTAGACCGCCAGCGTGTTGCGTTGAGGGCCGGGGCTGGCGATCGTCATGAACGTCCGCCCGATTGCTCCGCAGCGGAAACGCAGCGTCGCGGTCATCGTGTCGATGTCCGGATATTCGGGCCAGCCATTGTGGCCGCCGTAGGCGTGGACTTCTGCAATCTCATCCGCCGCCACCCAGCGCAGCAGATCCAGCGTGTGTGACAAGCCGCCGAGGCCGATCTGCTGAAAACCTTCCGGGCGGACCCGCCAGTCGTCGAACAACGTCGCGCGCTCACGCATGTCGTGAAGATAGTCCGCCTCCAGCGCCAGCAGGGTGCCGAGTTCGCCGCGCTGCAAAAGATCGCGGGCCGCAACAAAGGCCGGAATGAAACGCATCTGGTGGTGAACGCCGAAAACAACACGCGGATTGATCTGAAGCGCCACGGCGATTTGTTCCGCATCCCCGCGGGTCGTGACCATCGGTTTTTCAACCAGCGTATGTTTGCCGGCGCCGATTGCCGCAAGCGCATCGCCGGCGTGCAGGTGATCCGGCGTGCAGATGCTCACAAGGTCAACGGCATTGAGCAACTCCTCGCGGCTTGTCGCGAACGTAATTTGCGGAAATTGTTTCTGCCACTTTGCGCGGTTGTCCGGCTTCGGCTCGAATACCCTCGCAACCGACACGCCGGGCAACGTGACAAAGCGGCGGTAATGCGCCTGACCTGCTCCGCCAAATCCGATGATGCCGATTTTCATCCTGATGATTCCCTTTTTCGCGCCGCCAGCATGTACATCCATGTCCACTCTTCACGGCAATGCAGCCAGTCGAGGACAAAGCTGACGCCCTGAATCAGCAGGCCCAGCGCAGGGATAATGGGAATCCAGCGCAGCGGGCCCCGGTTGAAAGTGTAAAGGTAATAGACGAGCATCTGGCCGAACGTGACCCAGAAACCCGATAGCGCGCGAAGCTCGACGATTTCAAACCCACATTTCTCGAACAGATACTTCAGCCCGTATTTCGAATAACGATAGAAATCGCGCGGCTCCTCGTGCAAATGCCAGATGAATGGCACGGAATAGATCGCCATGCCGCCTTGTTTCAGCACGCGATGGCACTCGCGGATGGCCCGTTCCGGCTCCTCCAGATGTTCGAGCACCGCCGTGCAAAGCGCGGAATCAAACGAGCCGTCTGGCGCGGGAATCGAATAGGCCGTGCCCGTCAAATCCATGTTGCTGCGATCGTGCAGAGATCCTTCATGATCCACGCCGATGTGCGCTGCAACGAGCGGTGCGAGCACCTCGCGGTAGGGTTTGATCCCGCAACCGATGTCGATCAACCGGCCATGCAGATATCTGGAGGACATCTCGCGGAAATGTCGATCCGCGATGCGGTTCACCAGCATGTTTTTCAGTTCGTAAGCCACGGAATAATTCGCCCGGTCCACCCGGCAGGCTCAATGCTGCCATTCATCGTACCAGCCCTGAAGTTGCGGATCGCGAAGGCACCGTTTGTCCAGCACGCGTGTGTCGCCAACCACCTCGGCGGGATTTCCAGACACAACCTCAAAGTCCTTCACGGCGCGCGTCACGATGCTGCCCGCAGAAACCAGCGCGCCCTTGCCGATGGTAACACCGGGAAGAATCAACGAGCCTGCTCCGACGAATGTGTATGGCCCGATTGAAACCGGCGATTTCACGTAGCCCTTCTTTTCGTCTTCATGCACGTCTTGATAGTGCCGGCCATACAGCCTGATCGAGATGTGCGAACTGTGTGTGAATATCCCCACCCACGCGCCGATTTGCGCGCCCTCGCCGATTGTCAGTCCGCCGGTCCCATCCAAAATTGTGTAGTGCCAGACGAAGGCATTGTCGGCGATGTTGATCCGCTCACGGTGATACAGAAAGACCGTGTCACTCAATCTTGTCCGCGGACGCAATTCGCCGGAGGCATCGCGATAGCCCATTACCATTCTGGGCGCCTTGGATTCGGTGATCAGCTCGTCCAGAAGCTTCCGCACTCGCGTTCTGACACCCTGCGGAAGCAAACGGCGATATAACATCCTCGCATTCATGATCAGGTTCTTTCTTTTGAAATCAGCGCTCGACCGCGCTGGTCTCAATGCAAATCGAAGACGCGCATCCAGAGTTCCACCTGATGAATCCGCCACAGCACCGCTTCGGAAAACCTGCCAGAATCGGCAAGAACGGTGGCGGCGTTGACAAAACGCCCGGATCGCGCCTCTGGTCCAAGCTGTGTTCGCAGATACTCCATGCCCTCATGCATCCATTGCCGCAGCGGAACAGGGAAGCCCATCTTTTCGCGGCGGTTGATGACTTCATCGGGTACAAGCCCTCGCGCCGCATCGCGCAGCACCGCCTTGCTGCGGCCCGCGCGGATCAAATACGAAACTGGAAGTTGGAACGCAAAGTCCATCATCCGGTGATCCAGGAACGGATATCGCAGTTCCATAGGAATGGACATCGCGAGCTTGTCGCTCTGGACGACATACATCGGGATCGGCGTGAATCCGATATTGCGCGCCAGCGTGGTGCTCAAGTTCCCCAATCCAAGCTTCTCTGCGGCGCCAACGATGCGGTCGCCGCCATCGGGCGGCAACGGAAAGGCTGAGAATTCCGGCAGGGCCAGTATGCGCCGTGCGTACATGCGACGAAGCGGGCCGGGCATCTGATGCAAAGCAAAGCGCCGCGCGAGCACGCCGTTGAGATAGGGTGTTCCTCGCCATAAACGCACTTCGTTCATGGCCGCGCTCCATTGCCCATTCTCCAGCATCTCGCGCAAGAAGGGAAGCAGATGATGACCAATGTACCCCGCCAGCAGTTCGTCGCCTGCGCCACCATTAAGCGAGACGCGGATTCCCAGACTTTTCATCATCGTCCACATCGAAAGACAACCGAGAAGATTCGGCGACTCGTACGGCTGTTCGAGCGTCCGCAACATCGTTTCCGCCCGGGCCCAATAATCCTCCGACTTCAGAAGGATCGGGTTGAATTCCGCTCCGGCCATCGCAGCGGTCTTCTCCGCATAAGACGATTCATCGAACTTCGGATCATCGTAGCGGACGGTGAATGTCCGCAACCCGTGCGCCGCATTTTCCCCTCGCAGCCGCTTCGCCGCAAGAGCCACCAGTGTTGTCGAATCCATGCCCCCGCTGAGTTCGGCGGCCAGCGGCACGTCGGCGCGCAGACGGATGCCGACGCTGTCAGAATAGATTTCGACTAACCGCCGCTGTGCTTCATCGCGGCCGATTTCATCTTCTGCCTTTCGCGCTGCAGGCAGCTGCCAGTAACTCTTCGGACGAACATCGCCCCCCGAATCCACCCACGCGGACGTCGCTGGCGGCAGATTGACGATGCCCTCGAACATCGATTCGTATGTATGATCACGCAAGCCGAGAAAAAGATAGTCGCGCACCAGATCGTCGCGGACTTTCCGTTGCGACCATATTTCCGGCACGGTGAAAAGCGCCTTGATCTCCGATGCAAAATAAAACCGGCCCGCGCATCGCGCGTAGAAAAGCGACTTCTCGCCGACGCGGTCGCGCGAAAGCAGAACCCGCCCGGTGCGAAAATCCAGCAGTGCGAACGCCCACATTCCATTGAGGCGCGGCAGCATCGCCTCACCCCAGTGCAGATAGGCCTGCAACAACACCTCTGTGTCGGAGCGCGTGTGAAACACCGCCCCGAGTTTTTCCAGCTCTAGGCGCAGCTCCACGAAGTTGTAAATCTCGCCGTTGAAAACCAGCGCGGCCCGCCCCTCCGGATCCACGAATGGCTGATGCCCCGCCGGCGTCACATCCAGGATCGAGAACCGCCGATGACCCAGCGCGATCTCCCAGGCATCGTCAAGATGCGCCGCTGAATTTGCCAGGGATCCGCGAATCGGGGCGACCGTTTGATCCGTTGCCGCGCAAACAACCGAACCGCGCCGCCAGAACAAAAGCCCCTCGTCATCCGGCCCGCGATGCGCCAGTGCGCGCGTCATCGCCGCCACATCGCGAGCGATTCGCCCGCCATCACGCCGCGCCGCCAGACATCCTGCAATTCCACACATCGAACTTAATCCGTCCCGAAAATTTCCAATGGTTGGAAAAAACAGCCCTCGCAACTTCCAATCATTGGAAATTCCCGCAGAGCTGCCGCACCGCCGCGATCACATCCGCGACATCGTCATCTGTGAGTTTTGCCGAAAGCGGCAGGCTCGCGGTCTGCTGGCCGATCTTCATCGCGTTCGGAAAATCCCCGGCGCGCCAGCCGAATGTGCGCTGATAATACGGATGTTCCGGCAGGCTCAGATAGTGAACGCCGACGCCGATGTTGTGCCGCGTCATGCCGTCGAGAAAGGCGTCGCGCGAAATTCCGCAGCGCGACTCGTCCACGAAAATCGAATAAAGATGAAATGCGTGGCGCGTGCCGGGCGCGGCGGGCGCGGGCAGCGTGATCGGAAGCTTCGCAAATGCTTCGTTGTAGCGCGCCCAGAGCTCCGTCCGGCGTCGCCAGTAGGTTTCAATGCGCCGCAGCTGGTGGATTCCGATCGCTGCCTGCACGTCCATCATGTTGTATTTGAAGCCGCATTCGACCACTTGATAATGCTTGTAGCCCTCGTCGCTGAACCGCTTCCACGCGTCCTTGCTCATGCCGTGCAGCGCGAGCATCTTGATCCGTGCGGCGTCCTCCTCGCGTTTCGTCACGACCATCCCGCCCTCGCCGGTGATGATGTTTTTCGTCACATAAAAACTGAAACAGCCGAAATCGCCGAACGTTCCCGCGTGTTTTTCGCCAATCTGCGTTTCGATCGCGTGTGCGCAATCCTCGATGATCTTCAGCCCGTGTTTTTCCGCCAGCGCGACGAGCGCCGGCATGTCGCACGGGCGTCCCGCAAAATGCACTGGCAAGATCGCGCGAGTCTTCGGCGTGATTTTTTTCGCCACCTCGCGCGGATCGAGATTCATCGTTTGCGGATCGACGTCCGCGAGCACCGGCATTGCGCCCGCGTGAATGATCGCGTTCGCCGTCGCGCAAAACGTCATCGGCGTCGTGATGACCTCGTCGCCGGGCCCGACGCCGCTGGCGATCAAACTCAGATGAAGTGCAGCGGTACAGGAATTCACCGCCGTCGCATTCGGCGCGCCGATATAACCACAAAAATCCTCCTCGAACTTCGCGACCTTCGGCCCGGTGCCGAGCCAGCTGCGCTTGAAACAATCCATCACCTCGTCAATTTCCGGCTGCTCGATCGCGGGCGAGCCGAAGATGAGAAAATTTTCATTGGGGCGAATCGGTTTCATAAATTAGCCGTTTCCTGCGCGAGAAGTTTTGCACGCCAGCCCGCGGCCGGCTTGAATGGTGGTTGGGCCGGCATCAAAGGACTTCCGCGAATTTCGATCGAATCCGGCGAAAAATCCGCGAGCGGGAATTTCTGCGCATCGAACGCGTGGCGGCAAATCGGAATCAGCGCCGGATCGAATCCCATGATTTTCGTGGCGATCCAGTCATGAGCCGTGGCGTTGATCGCAGCTGTGATGACGCCGGCTTTCCGCGCGATCGGTCGCAGCGGCCCTTCGCCTTCGCCGCCGATGATCCCGTCGCAAATGTGCAGCGTCTTCCGTTGCGGCGTGTCGTGAAATCTTCCATTTGCATCCGCGTAAATCAGCGCCTTGTTCAAATCCAGGCACGTCCGCCAGATCGTGTCGTTGCCGTGCCAGCCGCCTTCGATGTCCGTCAGCCTGCCGCGAATTTTGTCGAACCAGAGCAGCTTGTAAATCATCACCGCGCTACGCTGATAAAACCGCGGCTTGTCGAGATGGCGGTTGATAAAATCGAGAAGATTCTCCGCCGCCGTTTTCGGCAGCGATGCTTCCGCGTAATTGTCGCCGCCGCGATTCGCCGCGCCTTTGCGGTGGTGCGGCAAAAAGTCCTTGTTGCCGTTGATGCCGACCAGATTCTTCAGCGCGAGCGTCACGCCTGCTTTTTTGTGCGTCTTCAATTTCGGAACGTTGATGACGAGGTCCGCTTCGAGCACATCGCGGGCGATCAAATAGCGGTGAACACCGGGCCGGTGGTTTTCGCCCATCTTGCGCGGATCGTACATCGTCACGCGGAATTTTCCCGCGTCACCAGATATCGGTTCGAGCAAGCTATCGCGGCCGAGATCAACGATGACAAAATCATCAAGCGGTTTCAGATTTTCACTGACATCCGCCCTGGTATCTTCGCGAACCATCACCGTCCGCCGGAAGTCTTTCACGACGATTTCGCGACCCGAAGATTTGAAATAGTCGGCCACGCGGTCGAACCCAAGTTTCATCATCGCGCCGAAATCGCAGATTTGCAGCGGCGCGTCGCCGACGACAACCTTGCCCGGATTCGCGAGCCACACATATTCGAGGATGGCCCGCAGAACCGATGCGTGCGTGATCAACTCGTCGGTTCCGCCGCTGCCTTCATTCCGATGCAAAACCCAGTTCGGTTTCACGACAATCTTCGCGCCGGCCGGCACGAGATCGCCGATCGGATTCCATTCCGCCGTTCCAAATCTGGCAGCATCGAGGCCGAGTTCGCGAAGCGCCTCGCGCACGAGCGCAAATACTGGATTGTGTTCTTTCGCAACCGGTCCGCGATATTCTGGTATTTGCTCCGACGGGTGAAATGGCGCGGCGGAAAGCGGCGGATAACCTGCGGATGGATCGCGCGCGATGGCGACGCGGGCGGCGGAAAGGATTTCGTCAGGCGATTTCAAATTTCACGTTGCGGATTTAACGCCGGGTTATTTGAAGAGCGTCCGGATCACGGGGCTGTTCCAAAGATATTGCGCGCGGTCGCGGAAATTCCGGACCTTGGCGATGCGGTCATGCAAAAATTCAAGATCCTCGCTGTTTTTCGCGCCCTTCGTGTTTTTCGCGGAGAGCGCGGCGTCGGCCTCGGCGAGCAGGCCGTTGCTTGTTTCCATCGTCCGTCCGACGAAATCAAACAGCGCCTTGCGGAAGATTTTTCCGAATTCGTCGGTCGTTTCGTAATACATTTTCCGGTCGCCCTTGACCCAGACGCGCTTGAGCGCGGACCAGCTTTCGAGCTGCCGGACGACCATGCTGGCGCTGCCTTTGCTGATGCCAAGCTTGTCGCACAGATCGTCCAGTGTTTGCGGTTCGCGGCTCAGGTAGGCGTGTGCGAAAACCTGCCCGATGATCCGCCCGACGCCGATGGCCTGCGTCGCGTTGCCGGTTGCCTCAATGAAGCGTTGTCGAATGAGATCAGGGTTATCCGTCATATTTATTTCCCAAGGCACATCCTGCGCTCTGTAGGCAGGACTGGCGTGGCGGGTTCAATTCAAATGCAAGGAGGCATCGGCATCGCGCGCGGAATCTCCAATGATTGGAAAATCCGGCAACGGCAGTTTCCAATCATTGGAACTTCGCGTTGATCGATTGAGCAAATTGGCAGCGGAGGCTGGCAGACTTCGTCCCCGTCGCGTCCCGAAGCGGATTGCGGCTTGTCGGAGGACCAAGTGTACACACGCATGACTCAAGCGTTCAATCTAGATTGAACGAAATGAACGCCGGCAGATCAAGCCGAATCAAGAGGGAATCCGCCCTGCGTCGGGACAGGCACGCTTCGTCCAAAGGAATGGAGTTCATTCCGCATCCGGACCGGGCAGAAAAAACTTACAATAGACAGGGCCGAAAGCTAAGCTGACCAGATGAAGAACCCGCAGATGAACCGCGAACAGCCCTTGCAAAAGCCGCTGGAACACGTCGCGTTCTGGCAGTTCATGTGTTTCCTTCTCTTGATCTGCTTCGTTTGGGCGGCAGAAATTGTCGATCTGAAGCACCTGTTGTATGGCACGCCGCACGAACCGGCGGACTGGCTCAAGGCCAGCCTGATCACCGCAGGCATCATTGCCGTTTGCATCGTCACTGTCGGCCACACATATCTTCAGAAAAAGCGTATTTTGCGCGGCTTCATCATCGTCTGTTCGTACTGCAAGAAAGTTCAAATCGAGAACAGCGCGTGGCAGCAGATGGAAGCCTATGTATCCGACCGAACGCTGGCGGAATTCAGCCACGGAGTCTGTCCTTCGTGTTACGACCGCATCATAAAGGAACTCGATGACGACAAGAACACGGCACATTCCTGAGCGGTTGTTGAGAGCAACCAAACGAGGGGAGATGTGCGGTGATTTTAATTTGCAGATCGGGTGCCTTGATGGCACCCGCATCGTCCAGCAGGCAAAGTTGCAAAGAATAGTCTCTCGCTTTGGAGCCGGAAATCGGGTGACGTAGCGTTCCCGGCAATTTCATCATTTAGACCAATGGAGATCGCGGCGCCACGGCTTCATTTCGAGAGATTCTTGACGGAATAGACGGCCTTCGGCTTTTCCCCGATTTGAAAATTCCGCGGGATACGTGCTTGCGGCCCGCAGGTGTTTTGCCTAACGTGCGCCGACTTTTTTCATAACCGAAGGAGAAATATATGTCAGAGATCATGAAAATTACGGGCCGCGAAATCCTCGATTCGCGCGGCAACCCGACCGTCGAAGTTGATGTCGAACTCGAAAGCGGAATCGTCGGCCGCGCGGCCGTTCCGTCCGGCGCATCCACCGGCGAGAACGAGGCAATCGAACTGCGCGATGGCGACAAGAAGCGCTATCTCGGCAAGGGCGTGCAAAAAGCCGTCAAGAATGTGAACACGATTCTGCGCAAGGAACTCGCCGGAATGTGCGCGATGGATCAGGTCGGCATTGACCGCAAGATGCTCGCGCTCGACGGCACTGAAACGAAGGCGAAGCTCGGCGCAAATGCGATCCTCGGCGTTTCCATGGCTGTCGCGAAGGCGATGGCGGCGGAACTCGACATGCCCCTGTACCGCTACATCGGCGGCACGAACGCAAAAGTTTTGCCGGTGCCGATGATGAACGTCCTCAACGGCGGCGCGCATTCCGACGCGCCCGTGGATGTTCAGGAATTCATGATCTGCCCGAAGGGCGCTCCGAATTTTGCCGAGGCGTTGCGCATGGGCGCGGAGATTTTCCACGCGCTCAAGAGCGTTCTGAAAAAGCAGGGCCTGAGCACGGCCGTCGGCGACGAAGGCGGATTCGCCCCGAACCTGGCGAGCAATGTCGCCGCGCTGGATGCCATCATGTCGGCCATCAGCGTCGCCGGCTACAAGGCGGGCAAAGATGTTTTCATCTGCCTCGATCCCGCGAGCAGCGAATTCTACGACAAGGCGAAGAAAAAGTACGTTTTCAAAAAATCAGACAAGTCCGAAAAAACGCCCGAGCAGATGGTCGAATTCTGGGCGAACTGGGTCAAAAACTATCCGATCATCAGCATCGAGGACGGCATGGCCGAAGGCGACTGGGACGGCTGGAAGCTCATCACCGAACGCCTCGGCGACAAAATCCAGCTCGTCGGCGACGATCTTTTCGTGACGAACACCAAGTTCCTCAAAAAGGGAATTGACCTCGGTGTCGCGAATTCGATTCTCGTCAAAGTGAACCAGATCGGCTCGCTCACCGAGACGCTCGAAGCCGTGGACATGGCACACCGCGCCGGCTACACCGCCGTCATCAGTCATCGCTCAGGCGAGACCGAAGACTCGACGATTGCCGACATCGCCGTTGCGACCAACGCCGGCCAGATCAAGACCGGTTCCGCCAGCCGCACGGATCGCATCTGCAAATACAATCAACTGCTCCGCATTGAAGAGCAGCTCGGCGAATGTGCGCGCTACGGCGTTTGATGACGCGACGGCCCGCGCCGCATGAAGAAAAAGCCCCGCCCGCAGGCGGGGCTTTTTTCTATTTTCTGTTCTAGCCAAAAACTAACGATTCACTACACTCCGCAAAAATCATGTGGAATACCGTCTTCAAAGCATCCATTGCAGTTGGCGCGGCGCTTGTCATCGTTGCCATCGGATACGGTTATCGCAAGCCGCTCCTCGAACGCCACACGCTGCTGACGAGAAAAGCTGAGCTGGAGCAAGACGTTAAACAACAGCAAGCGAAGCTCGACGACCTGAAGATCAGGGAAGACCGGCTCCAGACCGATCCGCGCTTCGTCGAAAAAATCGCCCGCGAGGACTTTGGATACGCCAAGCCCGGCGAGACCATTTTCAAATTTGAAGGCGATGCCTCTGCGGCGTCGCGCGTCCGCTAGCCCGTGCACGCAACGTCCGCGTTCGCGAACATGTTTTCAATTTCCAAACTTGCCAGAAACAACTGGCTGGCCGCCGCATTTCTCATCCTACTGTGCGCCGCGCTGCTGCTGCCAGGCCTGGGCGCAAGCTCCGTTTCGCGCCAGCAGGAACTCCGCGTTTTGCTTGCCGCGCGCGAAATGGCCGAAGGCGGAAGCTGGATCGTGCCGCATTTCATGGGCGCGGAACGATTGCGCAAACCGCCGCTCATGTACTGGCTCGTCGCCTCGGCTTTCAAAGCCGCCGGCACCACCGAAAGCGCCGCCGCCGCGCGCGCAATTTCCGCGGCTGCCGGCACCGCATTTGTCCTTGCGACATTTTTTCTCGGGCGAAGATTGATCGGCCGCCGCGCCGCATTTGTTGGCGCCATCATCCTCGCCACATCCGTCGGCTTTCTCCGTCACGCCCGCCTCGCCGAGACCGACATCCCGCAAGCACTGTTCTGTTCGCTCACGATTTTTTCGATCTTCACCGCGCTGACCGTTCGCACAGGAAACCTGAAGCATTGGATTTTCGCCGGAATTTTTTCAGGCATCGGATTCATGTTCAAAGGCCCCGCCTCCGTCGCCATGCCCATCGCTGCCGTGGCGACATTTATTTTCGTCGCGCGTTCTCATCGCGCGGCTCTCACTTTGCGCGGCATCATCGTCGCGCTAGTCATCTGCGCTGCCATCGCCGCGCCGTGGTACATCGCCGTCGCGCTCAAAACGGCGAACACGAACGCGCAGGCCGGCGACGAAATCAACCGCCTGCTGACCGAATCAGCGCACAAAGGCCCAATATTTTATTACGTCTGGACGCTGCCCGCGCGCCTGGGCATCTGGGCGCTCGCGCTGCCCGTCGCGATCTTTGGCGCCGCAAAAAAACTCCGCCACCATCGCGGCCCGCTCTATCTCCTTTGCTGGCTCGCCTCCTCGTTCGCGATCCTCAGCGCGCTGAGCAGCAAACAAAATCACTACGCGCTCCTGCTCTTCGCCCCGTCCGCGCTTCTGACCGGCTGGCTGCTCGCGGAGGCCGCGCGCAAACTTCCAATCATTGGAAAAGACGGCCGCGCAAACTTCCAATCATTGGAAAAGACGAAACCGCGCCGCGATTTTTGCTCCGGCTTCGCGCGCGTCTATCTCATCGCGCTCTGCCTGATCGCGCTGGTGGCCGGCTTCCTGATTTTCGCGGCATGGTTTTTCGCATGCCCGATTTCCTGGCCGCGCGTTTTCGGTTGGGCCGGCGCGTTTGTTTCGGTGCTTGCCGCGGTCGCGCTGTTCCGGCTTTTTTTCCGCTGCGATGTCATCGCGCCGATGGTTGCCTGCGCCGCTGTCCTGGCCTTTGCGACGGGAATCCATGCGTTGCGGCTCGAACAGATCGTTGATGCCGACCACGCGATTGTCGAACTCCTCGCATCGAATCGTGCGGCGATCCGGGCCGCGCCGCGGTTCATCATTTCCGGCCCGCATAATTCGATCATCGCCTGGTACGCGCATCGCGACGTCGCCGTGTCCACGAACGGACTTGCCGCGACTTGGGCCGGCATGAATTCCGGCGATGTACTGCTCTGCTCGGCGCGGAAGCAACCGCTGGATGTGTCCGCGATTCCGGCCGCGCCGTTCGCGAAGCAGCCGCGGCTCGATGTCAGCGCCTTTTTGTTCCGAAAAGACGCGGAGAAAAATCCGTGAGCCGGCGCACCGCATTCATTCTACTGCTCACGTTCTGCGCCTTCGCGCTTTTCTGGCGGCTCGGAGACTACGGACTCACCGAGCCGGACGAAGGCCGCACCGCGGGCATCGGCTATGAATTTTTCAAGTCGGGCACATGGCTCATGCCGCGGCTTTACGATCTCGCACAATTCAACAAGCCGCCGCTGATTTATTGGGCCTGCTCGCTCTCCTATCGGATCGGCGGCGTCAACGAATGGATGGCGCGCCTGCCCGCCGCGCTCGCCGCGCTCGGCACGCTGTTGCTCACGCGATCCATCGCGCGGCGGCTCTACGGCGAGCGCGAGGCGCTCGCGGCCACGCTGATTTTGCTGACCGCGCCGATGTTCTTCGTCATGGCGCACATCATTGATCCGAACATGATGCTGACCTTCTGGATCACGCTTTCGATGTGGGCAGCCGTCGCGTGGTTTCAGGACGGAAAGAAATTTCAGCAATGGATTTTCTGGATCGCGCTCGGCATCGCGTTTCTCGCGAAAGGCCCGCCGGCCGTCGGCATCGTCGGCCTCACGCTCGTGGCCCACCGCTATCTGCCTGCCCGCGACGGCAAACTCTGGCGGGGCCTTTTCAATTTGCCCGCAATCGTCGTCTGCGCCGTCGTCGGCCTGTCGTGGTTCGTCATCTCGTGCGTCAAGTTCCCGGAGCTTTGGCATTTTTTCATCGGCCAGGAACTCGTCGGACGTTTGTCTGGCGGCATCGCCGGCCGCTCGCAGCCTGTCTGGTATTTCATCCCGATACTGCTCGGCGGTTTCCTGCCGTGGTTTCCGCTGTTGACCATGCCAGTCGTAAACGTGGTTTCCCGGTTCCGCGCCGACCCGCGATTTCGGCTGCTTACCCTGTGGGTTGTGCTGCCACTCATCATGTTCTCGCTGTCGAAGTCCAAACTGCCCGCCTACATTCTTCCGCTCTTTCCCCCGCTGGCTATCCTCGCAGCCGCCGAAACCGCCGCCGAAAGTCGCTGGTGTCGGCGGGAACAGATGATCTTCTCGATCCTCATGGCCGCGCTCCTTGTCGCGCTGCTCGCCCTCCTCGGCCCGGGCCAGCTCGGATGGGATCACGGCTTAATCTGGCGCGACGCGATCTGGCTCTTGCCGGCTGCGGCCGCGCTGCTCGCGACTGTTCTTTCCCGGGGCGGGAAGAAGCTCATCGGCGCGGCGGCATTCATCGTTGTCACCCACCTCGCCTGCATCGGCATTCTTTCGCGCCACGAAAACGAAATTGAGGCGCACAGCTCGCCGCGGAAAATGTGCGAGGCGCTCATTCCGCAACTGCGGCCCGGCGACCGCGTCGTGCTCTACAAAAATTATCCGCGCGGCGTGAATTTCTATCTCCAGTATCCGCTCTCGTTCTCCGACAAATTCGAACCGCAAATTGAAAGTGATTGGCTGCGACTTTTGGGCCGGCTCTACAAAGAAGAAGAAGTCGGCCAAGTTTATCGCTGGTTCGATTCCGAGCCGCGCGTCTTTGTCATCACCACCGACCGCAAGCGCGGCGGCAAGGCCGGCACGGACAAATCGCCGCTGGATTTTCTGAGCGACGGCTGCCGGAAGAAGGCCCGTGAAATTTATCGCGATGACAAATACGTCGTTGTCTGCAACTTTCCGCCCGCATGACGACCGAACTGCTGCCGAAAAATCCCCGACGAGTCCTGCTCGTGATGACCAACCATCACGTCGGCGATTTCGTTTTGTCGCTGCCGGCAATGCAGTCGCTCGCGGAATATTTCGATGCGCCGGTTGATGCTGTCGTGGATGCGCGTTTCGCATCTGTGGCAAAGCTCCTGCCGTCGCTGCGCGACGTGATTCCCTACGAGCAGAAGAATCGCCGTGGCAGCAAATGGAAACAGGCCGCGCATTTTACCGCCATCGCGAAACGCCTCGCTCCGCCGCGCTACGATCTGGTCATTGATGTCGGCGGCGGAATCCAGTCGGTGACGCTGACGACGTTGACGATGGCCCGGCATCGGATCGGCCTGGAGAAATCGCGGCGCAGTTTCATGTATTCCCGCCGCCTGCCGCAGGAACCGATCTTGCACCAGACCGATCGCTACATGCCCTTCATGCGGGTGATCGGTCGCGAGCGCCCGGGGCGTCTGCGCCTGCGCGCCAGCGCCGCGGCGACCGATCAGATTGCCGCCAGCCTCGAAACGCTGTTCGGGAAAATTCCACCGCGGTTCGCCGTGATTCATTCCGGGGCGGGCTATGCCTTCCGCCAGTGGCCCGGCGAACGGTTTGCCGCTGTCGCCGATGAACTCGCGCAGCGATGGAACCTCGACACCGTCTTCATCGGCGCTCCAGGCGAAGAGGAATTTTTGCGCGGCATAATTCAAAAGATGAAACACGCCGGACGCGCACGGCCGCTCATCGAGAACCTCGAAAATATCCTCGCGCTTTTCGACCGCGCGCAGATTCTCATCTCGAACGAAAGCGGCCCAACGCATCTCGCCGCGACGACCGACATTCCCATCGTCACGATTTTCGGCCCGAGCAAGGAGGCCGTCTGGCGACCCGTGCGCGACACGAATCTGACGATCCTCCGCGGCCGCGTCTGCCCGCCGGAGTGCGCGTGGGGCGAATGCAGACACGACCTCGCCTGCATCATGGATCTTTCCGTCGCGCAGGTCGTCGAGGCCGCCGCAAAATACTTGACCGCCTGACCGGCGCGCCGGAACTTCCAATGATTGGAAATTTGCTCGCCCGCAACTTCCAATCATTGGAAATTGCGGCCTGAAATTCCATGGCCGGGCTTTACATCCATATTCCGTTCTGCGTCCGCAAATGCCTGTATTGCGATTTCTACTCGCTGCCGAAACGGCCCGGCGCGGCGGCGCACGCGGACGGCGGTTCGTTCATCGCGGCGCTCGCTCGCGAAATGGAATCGCTGCCGGAAGATTTCGCGCCGGAAACAATTTTCATTGGCGGCGGAACGCCGACGGAGCTTTCGGATCGCAATTTCGCGGCGCTTTTCGATTTGCTGAAACGGCGCGTTGATTTAAGCCGCGTGACGGAATGGTCGTGCGAGTCGAATCCGGGAACGCTGACGCGCGAGAAAATCGGAATCATGCTCGGTGCCGGCGTGAACCGCGTTTCGCTCGGCGTGCAATCGTTCGATCCGAAGACGCTGGAATTTCTCGGCCGAATCCACAGTGCGGAGAATGCGGCGGAGGGCTTCCGATTGCTTCGCGACTGTGGCATGAAAAACATCAACCTCGATTTGATTTACGGCGTGCCGGGCCAGGGCCGCGGCGCGCTTGAAGAAAGTTTGCAGCGGCTGGTCGAACTCGGTCCCGAACACGTCGCGTGCTACTGCCTGATTTTCGAAGACGGAACTCCGCTGGCGGATTTGAAGGTGCGCGGCATCGTGAAGGAAGTTTCTGACGACGAGGAACTCGGCCAGTACGAAATCGTCCGTGGCGCGCTCGGAGCGGCGGGTTTCAGCCACTACGAAATCTCGAACTTCGCGAAGCCCGGTTTTGAGTGCCGGCACAATTTGCTTTATTGGAGCGGCGGCGAATACATCGGCCTCGGCCCATCGGCGCATTCGCACTGGAACGGCGTTCGGTGGGGAAATGTGCGTGATCTGGCGGCGTATTGCCGCAATCTCGAAGCCGGCCAAAGCACCCGTGCGTTCGAAGAAAAACTCGATGCCGAGGCGAAGGCACGCGAAACGCTGGTGATGTCGCTGCGGCAAATTCGCGGCGTCGGCCGCGAGGAGTTTCGTGCAGCCACCGGCTTCGACTACGCGGAGCTCTGCCGCGATCAACTGACGTGGCTGCGACGCGAAGGATTGATTGACGATTCCGGCGATCGCCTCCGTCTCACACCGCGCGGGCTCTTCGTGAGCGACGGAATTTTTGCGGAACTGGTCTGAGTTTCGATCAGATTCTTTCCGGCGTGCGGATGCCGAGGAGGCTCAGGCCGGTCCGCAGCGTCGCGGCGACCATTTCGCAGAGGCGAACGCGGCTTTCGCGCGTGCCTTCGGGCGCCTTGAGGAACGGCACGTTCTGATAAAACGTGCTGTAAATCTGCGCGAGCTCGAAGAGGTAATCGGCCAGTACATTCGGCCGGTACGCCTTTGCGGCGCGGATTACGATGTCGCCAAAACGCGCAACGCGAGTTGCGAGTTTGCGCTCGATCGCTTCGCCGAGAACGATTGGAAACTCGTCGGGATCGCGGCCGGGGAATTGCTCGCGATACTTGTCGCGGACGCTGGCAATGCGGGCGCATGCGTATTGCAAATACGGCGCCGAGTTGCCGTTCATCGCGAGGGCTTTTTCCCACGTGAACGTGATGAGGCTTTGCGGGTCTTTGCTCAAATCGGCGTATTTGATCGCGCCAATGCCGACGGCCTCGGCGACGGCCTGCTGCTGGTCGGGCGGCATCTCTGGCGAACTTTCCTTTACCAGCGCGAGCGCGCGACTGACGGATTCGTCGAGAAGCCGTTCGAGTTTGATGACGTTGCCCTGCCTCGTTGAAAACGTTCCTTCCGGTAGGCGCATGAGGCCAAACCAGACGTGGACGAGATCGGCGTGCCAGCCGAGTTTACGGGCGATGATGAAGAACTGTTTGAAGTGAAGTTGTTGTCGTTCGTCGGTGACGTACACGATCTTTTCCGGCGCGAATTCGTCGATGCGGCTCTTGACGGTCGCAAGATCGGTGGTCGCGTAGTTGGCCGCGCCATCGCTTTTCTGGACGATGCACAGCGGGAGTTTTTCGTCATCAAGTCGGACGATTTGCGCGCCCTCGCTTTCTTCGAGGATTCCCTTCTCGCGAAGCGCGGCAAGGACTGCGGGGAGTTTGTCGTTGTAGAAGCTCTCGCCGCGTGCAAGGTCGAATCTGACATCGAGGCGGGAGTAGATTCGTTCGAATTCGCCCATGCTGAGATCAACGAAATTCTTCCACAGCGCGCGGTTTTCGGGGTCGCCCTGTTGGAGCTTCACAAGTTCGGCGCGGGCGGCGGTCATCCAGCTTTCGTCGGCCTTCGCCTGCTCGTAACTTTTCACATAAACACGTTCGAGCTCGGCGATGGGATCGGCGGCGAGCGCTGTTTCGTCGCGGAAGTTCCTATAACCGAGAATCATGATTCCAAATTGCGTTCCCCAATCGCCGAGGTGGTTGTCGGCGATGACGCGATAGCCGAGGAAACGGTGAAGACGGTCCAGTGCGTTGCCGATGACGGTGGAGCGAATGTGGCCGATATGCATCGGTTTTGCGATGTTCGGGCTGGAGTAGTCGATGACAACGGTTCTTCCGGCGCCGACTCCGGGCACGCCGAGTTGTTCGGCGCTTTGCAGCGATTCGAGATGCCGGGCGAGCCAGTCGTTCTTCAGATGGAAGTTGATGAATCCCGGCCCGGCGATTTCTGCGCGGTCAATAGCGTCGGGGAGGCTGGTGTCAGCGAGGAGCGCCTTTGCGACATCGCGCGGGTTGCGTTTCAAGAGGCGGGCGGCGGCCATCGCGGCATTGCATTGATAGTCGCCAAAGGAGTCGTCGGTCGAAGGCACGACATCCAGCGCGATCTCCGAAGTGTCGGTTTCAGGGAAGACTTCCGTGAAGCGATTCCGTGCCCAGTTGGAAAGATATTGTTCGATGGTTTGAATTTGAGATGACATGCAAAGAAGCCTGATTTAATCGGTTGACTCGTCGAAAACTTAACAAAAAACTCACTTGAATTCACATGGGGCGAGTGTATCGTCGCCCCCGTGTTTTACCTGAAATATTCATATAAATTGAGGAACACTTAACATGGCACCTCCTAAGAAAACAACTCCAAGCAAAGCTACGGTGGCCGGAACAAAAGCGGTCACGCAGAAGATTTCTAGCGCACCAGCCGCCGAAATTAAAACCATCAAAGTCGCCACGCCGGCACCCGTTGCCATCGCCCCAGCAAAACCCGTCATTCCCGCTCCTGTGAGGTCTGTCGCGCCCGTTGCGCCGCCTTCACGTGCCGTAGTATCGGCACGAACTGGCGCCAAAACAATATCGCAATCGGAATGGCGCAGCATGGTAGAGCAAGCGGCGTATTACATTGCCGAGAAGAATGGCTTCACTGGAAACCCCGAAGACCACTGGGCGGCCGCAGAAGCCAAGATACGCGCAGATCTTGATGCCAAGGGCGTCAAAGTCGTCTAGTCAGCGCAAGCCAGCAATAATCCGATAAAGCCAATTGGCGGCCAAAATGGCGGAAAATACGCCGGCCAGCCAGAGGCGTTGTCTTTTGTCTAGCCTCCACCTGACTCCCGGTTTCACAACGAGGCCGGCAGCGAGTGCGACTACGTTCCAAGCGAAAATGGCGGCGATTGTGACAAAAAGAACCGCCGCGAGCGGCGATTGGTGCCACGCGTCATGCCAGTGACCGTGGCACATCGCGATGAATGTGCGCGTTGAGCCGCAGAACGGGCATGGATAGCCGGTCAGCCGTAGGAAAAGGCAGGTCGGAGCGAGCGGCAATCCCGTTGCCGGAAGAATGGCTGAAGCGATTAGAATCGCGCCTGAAATCAGCACGGCCGGAAGATGTACGCCCACCGAATCCCAGCGATTCTGCGGGCGCTTGACGACCATCCACGCATTCCCCTGCGGTGTTGCCGTTGAAATATTGCGGATCACGGCAATTCAAAAAATCAGAGCCGGACACTCTGGCTTCCAATGATTGGAAACTGACGCACCGGCCATTTCCAATCATTGGAAATCACGCAGGTCATCCTTGCGCCTTGCATCACGCGGCGGCCGGAGGCGGCGCCACGGGAGGTTCCGGAACTGCTGGTGTCTGTGGTGCGGGCGGAGCAGGAGTTTCACCGCGCGTGGCGGCGCGGTAGGCGGTGGCGATGATGCACATTCCGATTGGCAGCGTGGCGAAGATACCGACGATGCAGCCGATGACACCGATGATCGAGATGAGCCCGGAGACAATCATCAGGCCGAAAAACGGAAAAAACGACCTTTTCACCAAATCAATGCTCGCCTTATATGCGTCAATCACGGCCAGCTGCTTATCCACAAGAAAATAAAGACCAAACATGGTCAGGGTCACAAAGGCGATCATGGCGACGAACTCAATCAAGGTGCCGACACAGGTTACCTGCCCGATGATCACGAGAACAAAGCTGACCACGCCGCTGATGAGGAAGTACAATCCTGCCGTTTTCAATTCGGCAAAACCCTGGAAAATGTCACCGATTTGCGGCTTGGGCTCGGTCTTGTCGTGAAGCGCGAGGACCATTTTCGTGAAGGCATACATCAGCGGTCCGGCAAGCAGCACGTTGGGGATAATTCCGATCAATGACGTGAGAATTCCATATATGTGCGGGTGTCGAAGCAGCATTCCCCGAAAGATAAGATGTATGACGGCAGTTGGTGCGATGATGCCGACGAACCACACAATCACGCCGGAGACAATCAGCGTCAGCGCGTTTCCTTTCCAAATATCGAACCCCTTTTGAATCCAGCCGCCGAAATCAACATTGATCTTCTCGTCCATAGAATCCTCGCTTTCCTGATTGGGTGTGGACTGATAGCCGAACACGGTGCGTCGCTCAAGTTAAGAAATTGAGGAGGCGTCCTGCAACTTGGGCGAGTTTCCTTTGTGCAGCCGCTTTCATCTTTGAGCGTCGAATCGCATCGGGCGCTCGACAGCGAGGGGCGGCAGGCATATTTTCATCTGATTCGATATGAACCCGCGGCAGCTCATAGTCCTGATCCTTGGCGTCGCTTGCCTGGTGTTCGCCGGTATCCAACTGCACAGGATGTTCGGTCCCACGACTGCGGAGAAGATTGCCGCGCGAAACAGGGTGACGTGGCGCTGTCGCGCGGATGGCTATGAAACGAATCTGACGGTCGCGGAAATTGACCGGCTGTTCAACGACGGCAAGTGGCGGTTCGACGCGACCAACATGGCCGTAAAACTTGTGGCCTGTCCGAAATGCGGCCAGATCGAACTGGAGCAAATCTCAATCCGCGTGGATCCGGCGGCTCGAAAATGACGACACAATTTCATGGGTTGCGCGGTTCTCAGCGGTGCGCGTTCACACTGATCGAACTGCTGGCGGTCGTCGCAGTGATACTGCTCTTGCTCTCGCTTCTGCTGCCGGCGCTCCAGCGCGCTCGCGCCATGTCGCTGGATGCGCGGTGCAAGGGGCACCTCCACGGAATCGGCATCATGACCTTCAATTTTGCAGCGGACCACGACGGCGTGATGCCCATCGGCGGCTCGATTGGCGGCGAGATGGGAACGCTCGACTGGCAGCGCTGCTGGATGGGAAGGGAAGTTCTGGACGACACCAAGTATGCGGGTTCAACCATGCCCGGCGGCGGGTCGTGGCCGAAGGATCGCAGCGGCAATTTGTATTACGGCACGCTCATGCCGTATCTGGGCAACGACAACAAAATCGCCAAGCGCCTGTATCGTTGCATCGGGCAGGAAGCCTGCGCCGACGCTGACATCGGGAAAGGTTTTCTGAGCAACGGATATTTCGATTACGCGATGGTCATGGCCTTCAGCGGCGCAGCCCTCAGCCACATCCCGACGACGGCCCAGCTCAAACGCAATGCGACCACGACCGAGACGAAGCCCACGCTGATGGTCCTTGAGGAAGACCCCTACAACTGGCTCAACCGCGCACCCAACGTCGAGCCGGGCCACGGCAACAACGACAAGATCGGCGTCTGGCACTACGGCCACGGCAACTATGTTTCCATCAGCGGCAGCGTCAACGAATGCCGGCCGATCGACCCGTCCGCCGATCCGCAGAATCCGGATCTCAACCAGTGGTGGATCACCGGACCGAGCGGTAAGCCCGTCCAGATCGGCGTCTACCCCTCCCCCGGCTTCGGCACCTGGCCGACACGCTGAACCTCCCTCCGCAATTTACGGCCGCGCTCTTTTCCAATCATCCTGAATTCCGATTTTGAACCACAGATGACAAGCATGTGGTTCAGACTCTTTGAACTTCGGAATCCGGGGTGTTTGGACAGGAAAATGAATGGATCTTCTGCGGGAGTGCGGCCGAGTTGATTTGATGCGCGGCAGGCGCGCGGGAGTGGCGGCGGAGTTGCATGGATGCGGGCAAATCGCGGCTTGATGATGGTCGGAGTCGGTTTGATTAGGCCGGGAATTGGTTTGATTAGGCCGGGGATTGGTTTGATTAGGCTGGGGATTGATTTGATTAAAGGCGGGGTTGATCCGATTCGGATGCGACTTTTCGCGACGGGCCGGAAAGCCGGCGGGATTGGCGTGCGGTCCGGGGCAGCACGCAGCGCGAAGCGCAGGATTGCTTTTCGCGTCGCAGGCAGACCGGCTGAAGCCGGGACCACACGCGATTTTTTCCAATCATTGGAAGTTTGCGCGGGCGTTTTTTCCAATGATTGGAAAAATGCGGCGCGGAAAATCAGAGCGCGGCCACGTCGAGATCTTTTTCGTCGAGCGCCTCGGTGGCCTTCTGGATGGCGTTGAGGAAGCGGCCGCCCATCGCGCCGTCAATGACGCGGTGGTCGAAGGTGAAGCTCAGGTAGAGCTGGTCGCGGATGGTGATCTGGTTGTCAATGACCACGGGGGCCTTGAAGACCGCGCCCATGCCGAGGATCGCCACCTGCGGCTGGTTGATGATCGGCGTGCCGATGATGCTGCCGAAGGCGCCGAAGTTGGAGATGGTGAAGGTGCCGCCGTCAACGTCCTCGCGCTTGAGCTGGCGGCTGCGGGCCAGCTTGATGATCGCGTCGAGGTTCTGCGCAATTTTGGGGAATGATTTTTTGTCGGCCTCGTGGACGACGGGCACGACGAGGCTTTCGTCGGGCAGGGCGACGGCGCAGCCGATGTTGATTTCGTTGCGAAAAAGAAGATTCGAGCCATAGACGTTGGCGTTGATGCTGGGGAAGTCGCGCAGCACGCGGGAGGTGACGAAGAGGACGACGGTTGAATAGGTCATCTTCGCGCCGAATTTCTTCTCGAAGGTCCCCTTGATGCGTTCGCGCAGCGCGACGATGTGTGTCATGTCCACCGCGTGAACCATCGTGACGTGCGCGCTGGTGTGGATGGATTGAACCATGTGATCGGCGATGGTGCGGCGGATGGTCGTCATGGGGACAACCTGGCCGAGGGTCTCGGCATTGTGCGGCAGCGGTTCGGCGGTGGCTGCGGCACCGTTGGTGGCCACCGGCGATGGTTCAGCGGTCTCCCGGCGCGCGATGTAGGCGAGCAGGTCGTTCTTGGTGACGCGGCCTTGACGTCCGCTGCCCTGAATGGAGCGGATTTCCTGGAGGCTGACGTTGTTGAGCATCGCCATGCGGCCGACATAGGGGGAGAGCCAGTCCTTGGAGATGTCCGGCAGTTCGCTGCGATCAAGTTCGGCGGATTCCGCGGCCGAGACGAGTACCTGTTCCTGCGTGCCGCCTGCGTGGGGTTTCGGCGCGGGCGCATGAACATGTGCGCCAGCTTTCGCTTCCACCTCGATGCGGGCGATGGTTTCTCCAACGGCGGCAATTTCGCCTTCGGCCTTGAGGCACGCGACCAGTTTTCCGGCGGCGGGCGATTCAACTTCAAATCCGATTTTGTCGCTCTCGACCTCGACGATGATTTCGTCGGCCGCGATGACATCGCCGACTTTCTTGCGCCACTTGACGATATTTCCCTCGGCGGCGCTCTGGCCCATTTGCGGCATCAGAATCGGAATTGTTTTCATTTAGTATTCCAGCAGGTCAACCAGCGCGGCTTCGATCTTGTCTGCGTTTGGACGATAGGCCTTCTCCAACTCGGGCGCAAACGGCACGGGGCAATCCGGGGCGGTGACGCGGCGCACGGGCGCGTCGAGAAGATGAAATGCACGTTCGGCAATCAGCGCGGAGAGTTCCGCGCCGAAGCCGCAGGTACGCCAGCCTTCGTGCGCAATCAGGACGCGGCCGGTGGAGGCGACGGCGGCGAGCACGGCGTCTTCGTCATAAGGTTTGAGCGTGCGCATGTCCAAAACCATCGTTTCGTAACCGGAATCGTGGGCCACGCGCTCGGCGGCCCGCATGGATTCGTGAACCATCGCGCCGTAGGTGATAATGACCGCGTCGCGGCCGCCGCGGCAGATGCGGGCCGAGCCGAGGCGGATCGGGTCGAATGACACCGGCGCAATTTCCTTGATGTGGCGGTAGAGATATTTGTTTTCGAGAAAGACGACCGGGTTCGGATCGAGGATGGACGCGTAGAGCAGGCCGCGCGCGTCCGACGGGAACGCGGGATAGACGACCTTGATGCCGGGCATGTGGCAAAAAAATGTTTCGAGCTCCTCGGAGTGAAACGGGCCGCCGAAAAATCCGCCGCCGCACGGAAGGCGGATGGTGACCGGCGCGGCCAGGCCGGTGCGATAGTGGCAGGTGCCGGCGTTGTTGAGGATCTGGTGGATGGCCACCATCGCGAAGTCGGCGAACTGCATTTCGACCACCGGCTTGAGCCCCTGCGTGGCCATACCGACGGCCGCGCCGAGAATGGCCGATTCGCTGATCGGCGTGTCGAAGACGCGATCCTTGCCGAACTCGTCGAGAAATCCCAGCGTGACTTTGAACGCGCCGCCAAACTGTCCGACGTCCTCGCCAAAGAGCACGACTTCGGGATGCCGCTGCATCGCCAGGCGCATGCCCTGGCGGATGCCTTCCAGATAGGTGATTTCAGCCAGCGGCATAGATGCCCTCCATCAGGGTCGCCGCATCGGGGGCCGGCTCGCACAGCGCCTGCTGCACGGCGGCATCGATCTCGGAAAGGATTTCTTTTTCGATCACCGCGATGTCGGCATCGGAGGCAACGCCGGCCTCGGCGAGCATCTTCCGCGCAGTTTTGATCGGATCGCGGGCGGCATATTTCGTCTTCAATTCCGCCGGCACATACGAAGCGTCATCGTGTTCGCCGTGGCCGCGCATCCGGAGCGTGTCGCATTCGATCATCACGGCCCGCGGGTTGCGGCGCATGTCGGCGATGAGTTCTTTTGCGAACAGATAAAGAGAAACGGCGTCATTGCCGTCCAGACTATGTCCTTCGATGCCGTAGCCGGGCGCGCGGTCAATCAGGTTTTTGCAGCGGTATTGCTCCGACACCGGCGTCGAATAGGCGAATTTGTTGTTCTCGATGACGAACAAAACGGGAACCTCGAACACGGCGGCAAAATTGACGGCCTCGTGGAAATCGCCGGTGCTGGTCGCGCCGTCGCCGATGTAGCTGATGCCGATGGAATCCTTGCCCTGCCGGCGCCGCGCCATCACGCCGCCGACGATGACGGACATCATCGCGCCGAGGTGGGAGATCATCGGATAGATGCCAAGTTTCGGATCGCCGTGGTGAACATTACCGTCGCGTCCGCGCGTCACGCCGGTGCTGCGGCCAAGCCAATGGCGGAAGACTTCCAGCGTCATCGTACCGCGGCCGAGGTGGACCGTCAGGTCGCGCGTCAGCGGCGAAAAAAGATCCTCCGTCCCCGCCGCCAGTGCGGTGGCCGCGCCGATGGCCTCCTCGCCGATGCCTGTGTAGCAGCCGCCGATGATCTTGCCCTGGTGATAAAGCCGGATGAGCCGCTCCTCGATTCTGCGGGCGCGGATCATGCAGCGCATCAGATCGAGCCATACGGCACGATCCACTTGCGCAATGCTGGTTTCGGGCTTTGTGCTTTGCATAATTCGCGATCGATTCCGCGGGGAAATTGGCAGAAACTTTCTGTCGTGGCAAAAAATTTCTTCCATATTTTCCCCTAAGCCGGCCCGCGCGCGGCCCCTCACGGCAGATTTCCAATGATTGGAACTTTTCGCCGCGGCCATTTCCAATCATTGGAAGTCATCGCCGCCGAGTCCGCCGGGCTCACGGGGCGGTGGGCTTGGCACCTTGAAATTCGTAGGCGCCGAGGTCGATGACGCCGTTGACGACGCGGGGCTTGTTGTCGAGATCGGCCGCGGGCGGAAGGCCGGTCTTGCCGCCCGCGTCAATGCAGGGGGAATGCAAATCGAGGCGGTAGTCGGCCGCGGCGGCGTTGATGAAGCCGGGATCGTTGGTGATGTTGGCGGTTCCTTCGGCGGGCAGGGGCGCGGTGCAGCAGTGGTTCATGAGATTGCTGCTGCCGTTGGGCGCTTCGGGCGCGGTGTTGAAATAAACGATGCAGTTGTTGAGCTCGGCGCCGCTGATGCCGCCGCCGTGATTGCCGGCAGTGTTGCCGACAACCGTGCAGTTGTTCTGCGTGCCGCCGAGCGAGCCGCCGAAGCTGAAGGCGGCGGAGTTGCCGGTGAGCAGGCAGTTGTTGAGCGTGCCTTGAAATGTGCCGCCGCCATAGGCGCGCGCGGTGTTGCCGGAAACGACGCAGTTGTCCAGCGCCGCATACGCCGCGCCGCCGCCGCCGATCGCGGAGTTGCCGGCGATGACGCAGTTGTTGAGCGCGCCGAGATGCGCGCCGCCGCCGAGATTGCCGGCGGCATTGCCGGCCAGCGTGCAACGGGCCAGCCAGCCGCCCTCCGATCCGCCGCCGTTTCGCCCCGCGGAATTTCCGGACAGGACACAGCCGTTGAGCGTGCCGCCATCGGTGCCGCCGCCGTTGCGGCTGGCGGTGTTGCCGGCCAGCGTGCAGTTGTTCAGCGTGCCGCCATCCGATCCGCCGCCATTGCGCTCGGCGGTGTTGCCGGTGAGGATGCAGTTGTTCAGCGCGCTGTCGTTGTCCGAGCCACCGCCGAAGAGCGCGGAATTGTTCGAGAGGATGCAGTTGTTCAGCGTGCCATACCACGCGGAGCCGCCGCCATAGGACGCGGTGTTGCCGTACAGCGTGCAGTTGTTCAGCGTGGCGGCGAACGCGCCGCCGCCGAAGAGCGCGGAGTTGCCGCGCAGCACGCAATTGTTCAGCGTTCCGCAATAGGCGCCGCCGCCGTCGTGAAACGCCCCGTTGCCAGCGAGCACGCAGTTGCTCAGCACGGCCGACGGCTCGCAATAAACCCCGCCGCCGTGGCAGTCGGGCTTCACGTTGTCCACCGTGGTGCCGCCGCCGGTCAGCGTGAAGCCGCACAGGCTGGCGTCCTTCCCAAGATACGCGCAGCGCACGGCGTTGACATCGGGCGCGCCGGAGCCGCGGATGACCGCTCGCGAAGGCCCGTTGACGCTCTGTACGCAAACGCCGGTTCGAACCACGATGCGGTTGGTGAGCGCGCCGATGGCCACGCGGCCGCCGGTGGCATAAACGCCATCGCCGACCAGCACGATGTCGCCCGGCGCGGCCAGATCAATCGCGGCCTGAATCGAGGCCTTGGCCGTTGCCGGACCCGCGCCATCCGCGCGGTCGTTGCCGTTGGTCGCAACGTGCCACGTCGCGGAGACTGCGCCCAGAACGGGAGCGAGGACAAAACCGAATATGAGTGCCGCCTTTTTCATCGCCATTTCACGTCGCCGCGTCCCCCCCCCCCCGCCCCCGGCAGACTATCGGTTCGCGAAGGCCCGCCGCAAGCTGCATCGCGCGCAAGTTCCAATCATTGGAAGTTTTCGCAAGCGGTGTTTTCCAATGATTGGAAACTACCGGCCGGCCAGCAGCGGCGCGAGCGCATCGCGCCAGCGCTTCGGAATATCCTGCGCGAAGTAGCGGTCCACGCGGGCGCGCTGCGCGGCAATGACGGACTGGCGCAGCGTGGAGTCCGCGCAAAGTTTGCCGAGCATCTCGGCGACGGCGTCGAATTTTTTCTCGCGGAACAAAACGCCCGCGCCGTCGAGCGTGTCGGGCACCGCGCCCGCCGCGAACGCCATCACCGGCACGCCGTGGGCCATCGCCTCGATCAGCGGAATGCAGAAGCCCTCGTGCTCGCTCATCGAAAGGAAAACATCGGCGGTCTGAAAATAGGCGCGCAATTGCGCGGGCGGAATCGAGCCGGTGAACAGCACGTTTTCCATCCGCAGGTCGGCCGCCTTCGTTCGCAGCAGCGCGTAGTAGCGTTCGATGCCGGCCCACGAACCGACGTGGATCAGCCGCGATTCCGGCGTGACGTATTTCTGGAAGAAGTAAAACGCGAAGATCAAATCTTCGATCCGCTTGTTCGGCGCGCAGCGGCCCACGAACAAAATATTCTTCATCCCGTCGCGCATTTGCCCGAGAACCCGGCGGTCGCAGTCGCCCTCCCACTGCGCGCGATCGAGCATCAGCGGCATCACCTGCACATTGCGGTGTCCCATCGCCTCAAGTTCCGTCGCGTTGAACTTGCTGTCGGCCACGGTGACTTCGCCGACGCCCGCCAGCGCGCGCGCCTGCTCGAGGCCGCGACGAAGCAGCCCGCGGATTTCCTCGCTGAGGCCGCGGAAGAAATCCGGCGGCGTGACGTTGTGGTAGACGATGAGCTTGCGGCCCGGCAGCCGCGGAAAAATTTCGTTGATCGGCGAGCCGATGGAAAGATGCAGGACGACGACATCGTCCGGCGCGATGGTTCCGGCCGCCGTCTGCAACTCACGGCAATCCTTCCGCAGCTCCGGAAGAATTCTTTTCGTCTCGCAGAAAATTTCCGACGTGTGCCCCCACGAGCGGAACATCGCGCGCAGCACGCGCGCCTCGTTGCTGATCGCGTCGCCCTTGCTGAATCCGGCGACAAGCTGGTGAATGGCGGGCATGAGTGTTGGCGCGAATCCTATTTCAGCGCCGCGGCAATGTCGGCCTTGATCGCGCGGACGGCGGCGGCGGGATCCGATGCTTCGAGAATCGGGCGGCCGATGACCAGATGCGTCGCGCCGTCGCGCGCCGCAGAACCGGGCGTTGCCACGCGTTTCTGATCACCGAGTTCGCCGCCGGGCAGGCGGATTCCGGGCGTGACCAGCAGCGCCGCCGGGCCGAGGCGTTTCCGCAGTTCGCCAACTTCCTGCGGCGAGCAGACAAGCCCGTCGATGCCGGCCGAGATCGCGAGATCAGCCAGCGCTTTCACTTGATCGGACACCGCGCGCGTCACGCCGATGTCGGAAAGATCGCGCGCGTCCATGCTGGTCAGCACGGTGACGGCGAGCAGGCGCGGACGATCCGGGCCGGCTTCCTTCGCGGCCTTCGCCGCGGCTTCGAGCATCGCGCGTCCGCCGCACGCGTGGAGCGTCAGCAACTTCACGCCGAGCTTCGACGCGGACTTCACGGCGCGTTCGACGGTGCGCGGGATGTCGTGGAGTTTGAGGTCGAGAAATATGTTGCAGCTTCTTTCGCGTAGCGGCGCAAGCGCGGTGGGGCCTTCGGCGCAGAAAAGCTCGAGGCCGACTTTGTACCAATTCAGCTCGGCGGGCAGGCGGGCGAGCACGGGTTTGATCTCCGCGCTGGAAGGCACGTCGAGGGCAACGATGATGTCAGGTCCGTTCACAGATTCTCCAGTTTGGTTTTCGGATTGGTGGCACAGGCAATCTGATTCCAGATTTCCCGGCCGTTTTCAATCTTCGCCTGAGCCGGCCTCGTTTACGTTTCGAGATCCTCGTCGCGAATCGGCTTGTCTTCCCAGAACCATTTCCCGTCGCGCTTGTCGAGCAGCCGCGCCGCACTGCCGGGCACAGGCGGCGCATTTTTGGCCGGGAGCCACTTCGACATTTCGCGAATCACATCCGCGTGCGCCGGATCGCGGGCGAGATTCGTCCACTCGTTCGGGTCCTTCTCCTCGTCGTACAACTCCTCGCTGCCGTCGGCGTAGCGGATGTACCGCCACCGCAGCGAGCGAATGGAATGGTTGCCCTGGTTGTGCGTCGTGATTGCGGGCCGCTCGCGCGCTGTCGCCGCGTCGCGCAACTGCGGGCCGACGCTGATGCCTTCGAGTCCGTCTCGCGTCGAGAGGCTGCAGAGCTCGATCAGCGTCGGATAAATGTCGAGCAGCTCGGCGGGCTGCCGGCAGACCTGGCCCGGCTTCACGCCCGGCCCCGCGAAAATCAGCGGCTCGTGCGTCGAGCGTTCCCACAGCGAATTCTTGCCCGTGATTCCTTTTTCGCCGAGGTGCCAGCCGTTGTCCGACCAGAGCACGATGACCGTGTTGCTCGCGCGCGGCGTCGCGGCCAGTGCGGCGAGAACGCGGCCGAGCTGGCTGTCCATGAACGCCGTCGAGGCGAGATACGCGCGCACGAGCGGCTGCCACTGGTTGTTCTTTTGCAGCCACGAAAGCCGGGGCTCCGGCAGCTTCCAGTGCAGATACCACGAGAAGAACGGGACGTCGTCGCGGTCATTTTTCAGCCACGGCGGCAGCGTCACCGGTTCGGGAATTTTGTCGAACCACGGCTGCGACGCGAAGCACGGCACATGCGGCAGCCTGAAGCCGCACGCGATGAAAAATGGTTTGTCCGGCGGCGCGCTGGCGATCGCGCCGATGGCCGCGTCTGCGATCTTCCAGTCCGCCTGCTCGCGGTCGTCCGGCGGGAAAACTCCCCAGTCCATCGCGCGGATGTCCGACGGCGTGTGGACAAACTTCGTCTTGGGCAACGGCATTCCCGGCGCCGGGCCCCAGACGTTGAATTCATTCGTGTGCAGCGCCGGCGGGATCGATCCATCGTGGAAAACTTTTCCGCAGCCATAGGCCCAATAGCCATTGGCCCGGAAATGCTGCGGCAGCGTCACGACATTGCGCGTCGCCTCGACCGCGCGGATGCCGGGCTGCAGCGCATAGATTCCCGTCGTCGAGGGCCGCAGCCCCGTCAGCAAACTTGCGCGCGACGGATTGCACAGCGGCGCCTGGCAGTGCGCGTTGGCGAACAGCGTCCCGCGCGCCGCGAGCGCGTCCATGTTCGGCGTGTACGCCTGCGGGTGCCCGTGCAGGCAGCCGACCCAGTCGTTCAGGTCGTCAATCGCGATCATCAGCACGTTCGGCGGCGCAGCCGTCGCGGCGACGGGAACGACAAGCTGGACCGCGGCGGCCAGCGCGACAAAAAAAACGCGTATGATTTTCATGGATCGGCTCCGCGCTAAAATTTTCCAATCATTGGAAAATCTGCCTGCCGCAACTTCCAATCATTGGAAGCCAGCGCTGCGCGTCAAAGCGCGTCCAGCGCGGCGAACAACCGCGACTCGACGGCGCTCCAGGCGTACTCGCGCTGAACGAAATTTCGCCCGGCCTCGCCGAGCGCGCGGCGCTGATCGGGGTTGTCGAGCAGCAGCGAGAGTTCCTCCTCGAATTCCGGATAGCGGCGAAACCACAGGCCCGCGCCGCTGCGCAGGCACTGGTCGCGAAGCACCGCGCTCTTCGCGTGGACCAGCGCGGGCGTGCGCGCCAGCCACGATTCCAGCAGGACGATGCCGAGACTCTCGTTGACGGAGGGATGAATGAACGCGACCGCGCCGGCCATCGCCTCATGTTTTTCCTGCTCGGAAACGAAGCCAACGTCGATGATGTGCTCGTCCATCCCGGCCGGCGCGTCAATCTGGCCGCTGCCGGTGAAGACGATTTTCACATCGCGGCCGGTGCGCTCGCGGAACGCATGGACGTAGGCGGTCAGCAGCGGCGTTCCCTTCAGCGGTTCGCGGCGGCCCGAATAGACGACGTACGGCGACGCGATGCCGCGGCGCGCGGCGAACGCCTTCGGGTCCGCGTCGAACGACTCGACGCCGAGGCCGACGACGCTGCATTTCGAATCGGGGACGCCGTAAAGTTTTTGCGCCAGCGCCTGCTCGGGGTGCGTGTTGAACATGAAACCGCGAACGCGGTTGAACATCTCGTTCATGATGCCGAGATACGCGAACGCCTCGTCGTGCAGGCACGGAACCATCAGCGTTTTTTCCGGCGCGACCTTGCTGGCGAAATAAACGACGCCGAAAAGATACGGCCCCATCACGATCCGGTCGTAGTCGCCCGCGTGCTTCTGCAGGTGCTCGATCAGCGCGCGCGAGTTCACGCTGTTGCCGATCCACACCTGCTCGTCTTCCGCTCCGACCTTCACGCGCTTGTCAATCGCGCCCTGCACGCGAAGAAAATTCGAAACATCGCGATCATCGTTCACCGGAAAAAATCGGACCGTCATTCCGTCGGTTTCCTTCGAGCCGGCCGGAATGGAATTTTCCCACGTATAATGATTCGTCGCGCAAGTCGTCAGGAAATCAACCTTCCGCCCCGCCTTCGCGCAGCGAATCGCCAGCGCCTTCAGCAGCGTCTCCGCCCCGCCGACGGTCGCGCCCTCGGAAAAGCGCGGGCAGACAAAAGCGATGCGGCCGCTCATTTGAGATTTCGTCGTCACGCTTTTTCCATACCAGAACCGCCGCCGCGCCGGAAAGCCTGCTCGTCGCTCATTCTTCCGCCGCCGGCTCCAGTCGCAGCACGAAGTGGCCGAAATCCGCCACGCGCTTTCCCGGCTCCTTCAGGAACTGCGGCGGAATCCGGTATTGCCCCGCCCGGTTCCGCGTCACCATCCCCGCGCGAAACAGCACCGCCATGTGCCTCGACATCGCCGACTGATCCACCTCCAGCTTCTCCGACAGCTCCACGATCAGCAGCGCCTCGCCGAGCGCCAGCGTCGAAAGCACCCGCCACCGCGTCAAACTGTCGATCGCGCCCAGCGCCTGTTCCAGCCCTGGAACCGCGACGACCGGCTGATTACTCAATGCATCGCTCATACTATTCCTTTCGTCCTCCATCCGGACCTCCGCGCTCACCGCGAAATGCGGGAGAGCGACCCCATCCATCAAACCGCGCGCCACCGCGGACGCACCGGCGACGCCCGGGAAAAATTCGGCGAGGCCCGGAAACGAGGCGTCCATGACAGGGAGCATTACTACCATGACAAGGATCGTTCATGCAATGCTCGGATCGAATACTGATATAACCAGAATCATTCAGAAGATGACAATATTCACTCCGACCATGACAGGGCTAATTGCGACGATGAGCGTGATCATTGCCAAGTCGAGCGGAATCATTGTGAAGATGACCGGAATAATGGCGGAGATGACGACGGACATCGCTTCTGTGCAATCGTGCGTTACTAATATGACGGACACCGCATGAACAACCGCCACATTCCGCCCGTTTTGCCATATTTTCGCAAGAATCGTCGGAAAACTGCCCCAAAAGCGCGCCCCTGATCCGCCGCCCGCCCCGCCCACCGCAACTTCCAATCATTGGAAAACCCCGCCCGGCAAATTTCCAATCATTGGAACTTTGCGCCTGGGACTTCTTGCCATCATCTGCCGCCAATGGAGTGAATCACCGATGCTCGCCGGCTCTTAGCTTTTGATATCGCCGCGTCGCCAATTCCCAAGTCGGAGAGGAATAGCACTTCCAAAAGGATCTTCATGCTTTGGATGAGAAGTGCCAGTTGAGTTTTTTCAGCGACCCGCCCTTTGGCGAGAAGCTTCGGGTCAAAATGCGTGTAATAATTTCGGCTGTCTTTGACGAGTTGCGGGAAATCGGGAAAATCTGCGACTACGTCTTTCACCAAAGCACCACGCTTCTCAAGAAGCTCGTTCAATCTGTGGAGAAGTGTTTTTTCATTGGCCCAATTCAATTTGTCTTTGAAGAAGTCGAATTGCTCTTTTCCAATAAGGTCACTGACTAAGGACAATCGCTTGTCAAAGCTTTCACGGGGTTCCCGTTGCCCGCCCATTTGAACTGCGTGATACCTCTCCAGCGCTTGAGCGAGAAAGAGAAGCTGGTGACTGCCGTATAGATGTTTGTTGAAAATCAGCGCGAAGTAGAGATCGAGCACGGGGCCAATCTTCTTGTCGTAGTCGAACCAGCTTTTGATGACATGTCCCATGCGGTCGCGAATGTTCGAAAACGAGCACAGCATTTCCCATGTGCGCTTGTTGAGTTTAGCCCTCGAAATCCCGTGATTCTCGCCAAGCACTTCGATATCGCGATAGACCGCGTTTTCACCTTCTCCCATCACAATCTCGTCTTTACGCAATCCCATCATCCATCTGGGGTACGTCGGCGTGCCAATCATCAGGGAAAGGAAACGTTGAATTTGCACCACCCACTCGTTGATCGAAGCCATGCTCATCGGTCGGGGCCAGTTGATGCGGAAGAAACGGCTTTCCGTGAAACACATTGTTTTTTCGTGCGTCCAATCGGTGCGACTTCCTGTCGTTGCAGTGATTCGAATTTCGGCGGCGTCGTGCAACGGAAAAATTAAATCATCGGGGAATTTGAAGCCTATGTAGTCAACGCCATCTTCTCTCTTGGTGAGTGAGGAATCGAGATTCAGCCATGCGAGAAGATTCGTGAAATCCAATTTTATTCCATCAAACTGAACTTCATCCCAATTGTTGAATTCACGCCCGAGGATGACTGTGTGAGCATGGTAAATCGCTGTCTTGAGACCCATACTTGACTGGGGGCCGTATGAAATACAATCAAGCAGCGTGATCGGATGATCATTTGAGTCACGCCCAAGCATCGTGCCCTTTTGAAAGCGAGGCTCGTCATGCTCGACAACCTCATGAAAAGAATATGAACGGGGATCTTTAGTTTCGAGAATGCTGATATCCTCGGGATCGTATCGCAGAATTCCGTATCGGATTTCTTCTGGTTTATCTGACCACCACCAGCGTCCTTCAAATTCTCGTTTCTTGAACATCTTTGAACCTGACTCGTGTCCGCGCCTTTTCAGTGATACGGGGAATGCGGCGAGGTTACTTCTTCGGATTTCCCAGCTTCGCCTCCAGCTCGGCGATGCGCGCTTCGAGGCGCTTGATCTTTTCGTCGTAACGGTCGTTCATACTTTCGAGACCGGTGACGAGCAGGCCGTTGACGGAGTTCTGCTGGGACCAGAGCCGGTACGTGTAGAACTTCAGGAGGCCCCAGATCGTCTTCTTGAGTTTCACCAGCAGCGGTGCGATGGCGCCGGCGCGGCGCTCGCGGATCTCAAAATCGTTGATGTCCACCAGCGCGGCTTCACGAAGAGAGTTCAGATAAAAAACGAGAAATTCCTCGTCGTCTTTGAAATTCACGAGATTGGCGCGTTCGGCCCGCGCGATGCGCGCGTCGGCATAGACGCCCTCGGCGGCCTTGCGCTCGACGGTTTCCTGAATCTCGCGGACGAGCTGCTCGACATCCATGCCCGGCGCGCCGACCTGAAAGATCTGCTCACTCATGCGCCGCAGTATTCGCGAGCGGCCAAGCCCTGTCAACGCGCCGACGTTCGCAAAAAAGTAAAACAGGCTTGCGGCACGACAGCACGCGGCCTATTGTTCGCGCCGCTTTATCACCCAAAGGCTCAGGTGGTGGAATGGCAGACACGCATGTTTGAGGGGCATGTGCCGTAAGGCGTGGGGGTTCAAGTCCCCCCCTGAGCACCAATCAATAAAATCAAGGGTTTCCTGCACTTTTCATGCCTCAAAATCCGTTTTCCTCGTTTCGGCAAAAAGCGGCAAAATAAGGCATTTTAAGGGGGTCAATTTGCCCGCAATTTGCCCACAACTTTTTTGGGCACCATCAGCACTCTTTTTCAGGGTCCATTTTGGGGGTGACAAAACAGGATCGCTGCGCAAGAGCGCGGTGTGGCATTTGATCTATTTTCTATCACCAAATTCTCCGACCATTTCGCAGGGCGCACCCCGAGGATTCGTGTGATCTCAATCGCCAGCCCCACTTGAAACATCATCTGTCGAGCGGCGAGGAAGAATACAAGGAGACGATGTTGCTGGTCCGATTGTCCCTCATGTAACATCCGAAGCACGATGCATTGAACAACTCCGAAAAAAATGCTGTCACGAACGTGGCTCGACAAATTCATTCGAATGAACACGCTCGTCCTCGCCCTTTTTCCGGCTCACTGCGTGGCAGATTCACCGTTGCGGCAAATCTACTTTGGTGTGTACGCTGCGATGATCGCAGCCTTCGCATTTCTTGCGAAGAAACCGCCACAGACTGCCGGAACGGCGAAGGAGAAAATGACAATCGCGCAAGCAGGCGATTTCTTTCTCTATGCTCCGCTGTACGTCGCACTGGACAGCGGAATTTTTGAACAGGAAGGTCTTGATGCTGCCATCACCACGACGGGCGGAGACGACAAAACTTGGGCGGCGGTCGTGAGCGGCAGCGCACAATTTGGCGTCGCTGATCCAACCTTCGTAGCGGTTTCAACTGAGCGCGGGCAACCGCCACACTTCGCCCGCCTCTTTTTTGCCGCTGCCAGCATCCATCATGAAAATAAATAATCGGTGCAGCTGCCGGCACCAGCGCATAAACATTTGCCAATACCGCCGGAGCAAAATCAAATTTCGTTGAACATCTCCGCTATCGGTATCCCCATTGAAAGATCGCTGGATGGTTTCACAATTCACGAGTCGGTATGGCTGCGCAAAATTCGGCAGGCAGCTGACTGTCGTTGCACAATTTCGACATTTGAAACGACGAACACGAAGCGCAATTGGTTTTCCGGATGCGTCTGTCGTGTACCGCTGATAATAGCCGTGTGCCTTCAAACCGTTTCCCTGACCACATGCCGGACAGCACTGCGGCGAGCAAACACGTGTGTGACGATCTTCCCGTGCGTAGGTTTCCGGTGATGCATTCGCATTGATGATTGTCTGCATTCCCGAAATGTAACGTCGTGCGGGACAACCGTGGCACAACCGACCATACCTGCAAGCCAACTCGGACCGCGTATGGCACGTCGTCACGCATGACGGCGCGGCGCGAAATAAGGAAATATCTTGGAAAGCAGGCGCGAGATCTCGGGACCCGCATCGCGCGGTGCGCGCGCTTTACAGCCTACCGATATGCAGCGGCCAGTTTTCCGCTGGCGGTCATGATGCCGGCTTCAATCAGCGAGCGTCGCTGTTCCTCGTGCGACATCCTTTGCACACGGGCGACAGCGCGATCCATTGCCCGCGAAATATCGTCTTTCGATGGAACTGTCGTTTGCTTGGTCTGGTGTGTGCCTTTGCTTTTCATGACACTACTATGGCATCTGTAGAAATCCGGTCAAGTTTTAGGCAGGAAATATCCGAGTATGCACGAATCATCACGCACTGCGATTTGAACATGTGATTTGGATTTGACGGCTGATCCTGTGAATGCGGCCTTTCCCTCCTGGAATACGCATCTCACTGTTTGGAAATTCACGCCCATTTCCTTTTCGATTTCTGGAATTGCCCAATTGAGCATGGCGCAGTCCCGCTTTCTCTTCACCAAATCCAGGTCTTTTGAATGAGACCGTTCATTTCTTGGAATTCGAAGGCCTTGTTTTTTCAGCACGGTGCGGAATTTTGGGTAAAGCCGTCCGAGATAATTCGTGAATCGCACATCGAGTAAATCGAAGCACGTGCCCAATTGGATGACTGCCCCGATAACGGCGGGATGACGGACCCTCTCTGGATGTCGTTTATTGATTTCATTTGCCCAGTGAAACGCCCTGTCTGGTCCATGTTCCCAGAAGTAAATTCCGCGGCCGAGCCAGTCGTAGTCGTTATGACTGGCTTCCAGTTTCATTCTCCCTGAAAGAATATCTTCGACGAGTTTCTTGTCGCATCCATGATAACCGATGACAGTTCGTTGATATTCCCAATGGGCCATGCCCGTATTTAATGATGTCTACTCACTCGCACATCAAGCGTGAATCTTCTGCTACGAAGTGAAACTCACATCCCCGCGGCGGCATGATCGACATGCCTCCATACCTAATGGCCTGCGCGCTTTAGACTGTAAAATACCATGTGGGGAGAAAGCCTTCTCCCTAGTCGCCGCCTGTAGTCGGCTCCACACCCTCATCGAGCGGAAACCAAGTTTTCCGCAACGCCTTCCTTGAAAGGTCTCGAAGAATCGTCGCGCCCCAAGCCCCGAACCGGGGATGTATTTTGATTCCGCCCGGCCCTCTGCGCTGATTGTTGGATTCGTTTCTCGCACGCGACCGTGTCCGGTCCGTGTTGTTGTGGTCATCGTCCAATCCCGCTCGTGCCGTTTTGTCTTTCGCTC
>CAIVKH010000237.1 GCA_903906425.1 uncultured bacterium | reverse complement strand
TATCTAAAGGACCCCTCAATGAAGGCAGAGGACTCCTTTAGCTATCTAAAGGACCCCTCAAGTCCGGCAGACAGCAAGAGAATCGCGATTGTCGGCCTGAGAAGTGCGATGTCAAAACCCGTCCAGCCAAACAAGAACGGATGGATAAGCACTCTTCCAACCATTGGAACCGTGCGCGGCGCTGGTTTCCAATGATTGGAAGGGAAGATCAGCCGAAGGCATCCGGCGGCAGGTCCAGCGGGCTTTGCGCCTCCTTGATCGTCCTGCTTTGAACCGTGTGCGTGTAAATCATCGTCGTCTTCAGATCGGCGTGGCCGAGCAGTTGCTGGATGGTGCGGATGTCCACATTCGCCCGCAGCAGATGGCTGGCAAAGCTGTGCCTGAATGTGTGTGCTGTGATGCGCTTCGGAATCCCCGACTTCCTTGCCGCCTCTTTCAGTGCCACTTGAAGCTGCGTTTCGTGGAGATGATAACGCCTCTGTTCGCCGCTCACCGGCACCAGCGTCAGACCCCGGGCGGGAAAGAACCATTGCCAGATGAATTCCTTTGCGGCGGTCTTCCACTTCGCACTCATTGCACCGGGCATGAACACTCCGGCCCAGTCCCTTTTCAAATCCAGTTCGTGGAGATGACGCACCTTTGCCATCTGATCCCGAAGCGTCGGAATCAAGACGCGGGGCAGCGGCACGGTCCTGTCTTTGCGCCCCTTGCCATCATGCACTGTCAGAATCCCCTGATCGAAATTGAAACATTGGACGCGCAAATTGAGCAGTTCCGCCAGACGCAATCCGCACCCATACATCAGTTGAACAGCCAGCTTGAAGGGATGCTCCAGATGCGAGATGACCGCCCCGACCTCCTCGCGCGAGAGCACGACGGGGATCTAACGCGAACGCCGCGCCCGCTTCACACTGTCGCCCAGCTCGAATTCTGCCTTCAACACGTGGCGGAAAAGAAACAGCAACGAATTGAAGGCTTGGTTTTGCGTTGTCGCCACCACGTGCCGATCAACCGCCAGATGCGTCAGGAAACGCCTCGCATCGTCACTGTTCACCATCACCGGATCCTTGTTTCCAAGAAAATCCTGAAATTGCTGCATCCATCCCGCATAAGTCCGAAATGTCTTGGGCGAATACTGCCTGATCCGGATTTCCTCCTTCATCTTCCGATAGCAATCATCCCATGGCACCCGCTGCTGTTCCTTGGCGCTATCCGCCTCCGGCGCTGCCGCCCACGTCTTCATCAACTCGTAATAAATCCCGACGCTTTCATCTGCCAGTTTCTGCCGCTCCGGCGGCTGCCCTTTCGAAGCCAGCTTCTGCAAGAACGGTGTCAGGCTCTCCGCATCGCGAACCGGGTGCCGGTAGCGGAAGCAGAAATCCAGATAATACCGCAGCAACATCAGATAATCCGGCCAGCGCTCATGGGGAACCGCCAGTTCCCCGAGCCGCCGCGAAAATGCCGTTTGAAGCGATTGTGCGATCTTTTTCATGCAACAAAACAGTTTTCTTCTTTACGCGCCGTTTCGGGTGATCACAAGAAAGAAAAAACCGACTGCCTGACTGCCTGGCCGCTGTAGAGGGAAGGATCATGCGGCAAAGAAAATCCTTGCCACTGTTGGAAAAAGGGAAGAAATTCCGATCCGAAACAAGCTTCCCGCCAGCATCAGGTGCAGAAATCGGCGGATCGGAACCGCCGCCAAGCATCCAGCAGGAGGGATGAAAAGCAGAAAACTATAGAATCACTTGTTGGCTTTCAGAGATGAAGAAACGAACAATAGCAGCAATACTGGCTGGCGGCGTGATCTCGGCTTTGGCCGTAGAAATTTATCGAGAAAGCCCGAACGTGAGAATGCGAAACGTTCGCAAATGGCTAGGGCAGATACCGGATATTGAGGTGAACTACGTCTCAGATCTTAACAAGCAAGCCTCTGAGGCGATTACAGCGTGGGTCAAAGTCAACGGTAAGGGAACAATGGCATTTACTGGCATGGAGCAATGCGTATTTGACGGCAGCCGCCACATCTATATCACTGAAATTGCCGGACTGTCCTTTCGTACCCATTGTATTGATGAGCATGGTCGTGAATGCTGTGGATGGGCAATCGACATCGGCTCCGACAGCGACATTACGGAAATGGCGCGGCTGAATATTACGACGATTCAAGAGGCCATACTCCATTACGATGATGTTCTCGCATGTGTATCCCAATGGCCGTCTGCAACGAACGAGTTGCCTGAGCCTTCCCCGGCAATACGCATCAAGGATCGAAATGGACATGAGTGCCAGTATTCGGCCCAAAGAAGCCAACCAGCCGCCGGAGCATTACGCCATCGGAATGGCGAAGCTCAGCGGTAATGTTCGGCAACAAGGATAAGAAATGAAGAGCATAAACTTCGTCATCATGTCGTGTGTGCTTCTTGTGGCTCTCGTCCCAATCGCAATCTTTGCGGAAGAACGCTCACTCACTGGAATCACGCCCGGCGATAATCGAGGTATGTATAATATCGGGCTTACGAATGAACTTCTCACAACCTTCGTGAGAGAAGTTTCCTTCCGTGAGAAAGTGAATATCGTCATTCCGAAAGAACTCATGGAGAAGCGCGTGACCTGCGGCTTTGACAATGTACGCTTGATCGACGCTTTTCGTTGCGTTGTCGCATCTCCAGAGTGGATTCTAGACGAAAAGGTTTATCCGAAATCGAGAATATTCATCATCAGGACACGTACAACTGAAGAAGTGCAAGCGGAATCATTGAAACGCTTCTATGACGCGTTGAGAAATGAAGGCTTCACGGATGAACAAGCGATGAAAATCTTGCTGCAAGATATGGTGTCAGCAAAGAAGAAATGAAAGCCGAACCAGCGACCGGACTTTATTGCAAACCCCTTCCGGCGTTTTCCGTCGTGCGAAAGCGTTGTGAGAGGGTTTGCAAAAAGTCAGCCGTGACGTTGGAGCATGAAGAAATGGCGATGAAGAATCGGGCACAGATTGTTCGACTAGGATACACAATCGTCAATCTGTACGTCCTGACAGCAATCTTACTCGCCCTGCTTCAAACAACACGATTCCGTTCTACATCCATTGCACACGTTGCTCTGTTCATGGTTCTCGGAACATTTGCAGTCATCCCCGTAAGTGCAGTGGTCCTTTGGATTCTCAACAGACCTTGTCGAAGGAACCACACGAGGCCGCAGCAAAGATACTTGATTGCATCAAGAATCATTCTTGCTCTCGCGTGGCTTCTATCTTGTGTGCCGCCTGGCTTTCTTGCCGCAAGTGCAATCTCGCAGGTTCGCGGGACGACGAAGACCATGAGCACCACCCCATTGATTGGCGGGCATGAATTCATTGTTAAGCAAACTATGACTCCGGGCTTTCTCGACCCATCAATCTCACGGAGGCTGAGCATTCGTTGGGCATCTGGACGCACCGAAGACTTGCCAACAACCTTCGAGGCTGCGGAACAATACGTCGCGAATGTGCTGGTAGCTGGCGGATATGTATTCATCCCGGCAGGTCGTACACTCTTCTATCGGCCCGGCACTGTTACTTCAGCGCAAGGGCCGTGGCGAATGTGGGAGATAACATCCTCGCAGGCATTGAACGCCTTTCTTCGAAAGTACGCGAAGGAGCATGGCGATGCGGGCGTGACGATCACTTCGCACGCTGACGAACTCCACATTGAGCAAAGCCCCTCTGTCGTTATTGTCTATCCGTCCATTATGGTTACGAACGAGGATATTCGCTACAAAACGGGGCGCTATGTCTCGTCCGCGTTAAGAAACCGTGGACTCTACTTGCCTCATCTGATCGAATCGGTGGACTCTGCGACGCTCAAGATAGTCATGAAGTCAAACGAGGCAATTACCTCGATGCCGAGATATTTGGTCTTTTCAGTGACAAACACCCCCAATCTCACGTGGGTATTCAGCGAAGCCGAAACAAAGGCACAGGAACTCCAACCATCGGCTCGACCGTACGGCTCACCCGAAGCGGGTTCGCCGTCCGGTCAGCCGTAATGTTGGCCATCCTCGATGGAAATGAAAAATGAGATCTGAAACCAAGACGCAGAAAGGGCGGCGGGGCCTCTGTGGCCTCTGCGATCCGGCTGTTCCGGGCGTGGCGAAAGTGAAATCCGTGGTTCGTGGTCTTCGGGCTTCGGCGTCCGGGTGGAGGGGAGGTGCGGGAGGTTTTTTGAGATTTTCACTTGAGAGGGATTTGTTTTCCCGTACCTTCTGCCCGAAAATTTGTCGGGAGGACGCGATATGAATTTGACGAAGAATGTGAAGTTGCTGGCGTGGGTGGAGGCGATGACGAAGCTGTGCAAGCCGGACAGCGTGCGGTGGTGCGATGGTTCGCAGACGGAGGCGGATGAGTTGTGCCGGCTGCTGGTGAAGGGCGGGACGTTTATTCCGCTGCCGAAGCGGCCGGGCAGTTTCCTGTGCCGGTCGAATCCCGCCGACGTGGCACGCTCGGAGGACCGGACGTTCATCTGCTGCAAGGAGGAAATCAACGCGGGGCCGACGAACAAGTGGGCCGACCCGGTGGCGATGAAGAAGGAGTTGCTCGCGCGCTTCGACGGGTGCATGAAGGGCCGCACGATGTTCGTGATCCCGTTCAGCATGGGGCCGATCGGAAGTCCGATTTCGCACATCGGCGTCGAGCTGACGGATTCGCCCTACGTGGTGGTGAACATGCGGATCATGACGCGGATGGGGCAGGCGGTGCTCGATGCGCTGGGCAATGGCGAGTTCGTGCCGTGCCTGCACTCGGTCGGCTGTCCGCTGGCGCCGGGCCAGAAGGATGTGGCGTGGCCGTGCCAGGCCGACGCGGCGAACAAATACATCGTTCATTTTCCGGAGGAGCGCTCGATCTGGTCGTTCGGCAGCGGCTACGGCGGCAATGCGCTGCTGGGCAAGAAATGTTTCGCGCTTCGTATCGCGTCGTCCATGGCGCGCGATCAGGGCTGGCTGGCGGAACACATGCTGATCCTCGGGCTGACGAATCCGCAGGGCGAAAAGATTTATGTCGCGGCGGCGTTCCCGTCGGCGTGCGGCAAGACGAACCTGGCGATGCTCCAGCCGTCGCTGCCGGGCTGGAAGGCGGAGTGCGTCGGCGACGACATCGCGTGGATGAAGTTCGGCGAGGACGGCCGGCTCTATGCGATCAACCCGGAGGCCGGTTTCTTCGGCGTCGCGCCGGGCACCTCGATGCGCACGAATCCGAATGCGATGAAGGCGCTGGAGAAGAATTGCATCTTCACGAACGTGGCGCAGACGCCCGACGGCGATGTCTGGTGGGAGGACATGACCGACGAGCAGCCGCCGCACCTTACGAGCTGGACGAACAAGCCGTGGGCGCCGGGCAGCAACGAAAAGGCAGCGCATCCGAACGCGCGCTACACCGCGCCGATTTCGCAGTGTCCCGTCGCCGATCCGGCGTACAACGATCCGAAGGGCGTGCCGATTTCCGCGATCCTTTTCGGCGGCCGCCGGCCCGCGACCGTACCGCTCGTATTCGAGGCGTTCAACTGGCAATACGGAACGCTGCTCGGTTCGATGCAGGCGTCGGAGACGACCGCCGCGGCGACCGGCATGGTCGGCCAGTTGCGGCACGACCCGATGGCGATGCTGCCGTTCTGCGGCTACAACATGGGCGACTATTTCGCGCACTGGCTCAAGATCGGCCGCACCGCGAAAGACCAGGGCAAGCTGCCGAGAATTTTCTTCGTGAACTGGTTCCGGAAAGGTCACGACGGAAAATTCCTGTGGCCCGGGTTCGGCGAAAACTGCCGCGTGCTGAAATGGATCTTCGAGCGCGTGAAGGGAACCAGCAAAGCCGTCGAAAGCGCCATCGGCCATCTGCCGATGCCCGGCGCGCTCGACGTCACCGGCCTGAATCTTTCGCACGCATCGCTGCACGAGCTGCTGCACGTTGATCCGAAGGGCTGGCTCGCCGACATCGAATCGCTCAAGCTGCAGAACGCGAAATTCGGCGACCGCTTCCCGAAGGAACTGACGCACGAACTTCACGAGCTTGAAAAGCGCCTCGTGAATCTCGAAGTGACCGTCTAGTCCCCCACCCCATCTCGGTGAGGCGCGCGCCGCTGGCGCCGCCTCGCTGGTTTCCAATGATTGGAAAGTTCGAGACCGGACTTCTCCAATCATTGGGAACTGGGCGCCGTAAAATTTCCAATCATTGGAGAATGGCGCTCCCCCTGAGGCGATCTGCCCCGCTGGGCCGGTGCATGGCGTGACAGCAAGCCGGATCGAAGGCGATTACAGGCCCCCAGAGATAAAACAGCCCGATGCAAGCAGGCAGGTCGAGATCAGCGACAAAAGCATGACCACAGTCATAATTCTATTTCGCATGTTCATGATGTTTCCCTTTCTGAGATCAAGCATAGGCGGTGGAGCGGTCCGCTGCCATGGGGTATTGCCCTACTGCGGATTCCTGCGGCGGGCGGATTTGCGTCCCCGTTTGCGCCCCGCGGGTCTCCGCCCGTGATTCAACCGACGTTCCGCGGCGCGCCCGACGGAATGCGGGCGCAGCTCATTTCCCTTTTGCGTCGAGCTTTTCCTGGTCGAGGGATTTCTTGATGGCGTTGTTGAAGTTCTTCTCGAGTTGCTCCGGGGTCAGCGCGGCAGGCGCGGCGATTTGGGCGGGATAGGTGCCGCCTTCCCAGCGGAGGTTGCGGATGTCGCGCGGGCCCTGCCATGCCCTGGCGTTCACGTTGACCTTCTTTCCGTCTTTGATGGTTTCGCCGTTGGGGCTGATGTTGAATTCGGCAACGGTCTGCCAGTTGGCGAGCGGCGCGGTGACTTTCGGATCCGTGGACACCAATTCAGGCAGGCTCACGGAAATGGTCTGCCAGTCGGGCGAGCCTTTCAGCTCCTTCACCACGGTGTAGTCGAGCGCGGGTTTGCCGGGGGTGAAGACGCCCCACTCGTTGCAGATGAATTTTACGACAAGCGCGTTGTCGGTCTGCGATCTGATTTCGAACAGCAGTTTAGCGCCGTCGGGACCGCGCCACTTGGGGTCTTTGATCTTTCGCGTGAAGGCGGACCAGAGCGGGGGATGGCCCCAGTTGAGCAGATACCAATCGCGCCAGCCGCGCGAGCCGTCGTCGATCATCCGCTCCGGCTTGTCCGTGGCCTTGACGCCGGCCGCCTGCAACTGCGATGGCGATGATGAGAGTTCGCGCGTGCTGATCGCGAAGGTGTCGCTGTTCTCCTGGCCGGGCGATTGCGACAGGTTCCGGTATTGCGCGGGCGTGTCGTAGATGACATTCGCGTAGGCGAAGAGCGGCTGGTCGAGGCTCAGCACCGGGCAGCCGGCTTTCCACCTGCTGCCGTCCTTCACGGCCATCGCATCGCGCCAGAAGCGGGTGAGTTCGTGCGGGTCGATCGAATAATAAATGTCCACGCGCTTGACGGGCATCGCTTCGTCCGGCGTGACGGTGAGGACGGGAACGCCGTCGGCCGTCTTCAAATCGAGAGCGAGCTTCGGCGTGTGCGGCATCGTGAACGCGCCCTTGAGATGCTGCTCGAACCAGAGAAGCCGCGTGATGTCGTGCTCGGCGGTGTGGCGGTGGTTCAAATGCGGCGCGATGCTGAAGCGGAGGATGTCGTCGGGCACGTTGCGCCAGTTCCACGCCATGTTGTCGATGTGGGCGTGGAAGTCGTTCGCGGGCGAAAGCCACAGCACGGGGCAGGTGATGCGCGGGATGTAGGCGTTGTCGGAAACGCAGGCGAGTTCCATGGCAGACGGTTTTGTTTTGAGGCAGCCGGGCAGATCGGTCTGGCTTTCGAGTATATCGCCCGAGCCGCCGCACGAAGGCACGGCGGCCCTCACGCGCTTGTCGATGCCGGCGAGATCGGTCGTGAGTTTGCCGCCCATCGAATGGCCCGTTACGCCGATCCGCGAACCATCGACTTCCGGCTGCTGTTCCAGAAACGTGATCGCGCGTCGCGCCGCGATGAGCACCTGAAACCAGGTGCTGTTGCGCGGCGATTCGACGTCGTCGAGCGTGAACTCGTCCGGAGTGAAGGCCGCGCCGACGAAATGGTTCGCCTTGTTGCGCTGCGGCGGATGCGTCGCGTCGAGCTTGCCCCAGTCGGTTTGCGGGCCGTCATACGTCACGTTCGCGCGGCCAAGGTTCAGCTTGTTGCCGCCCCAGTTGAGCGAGAGGCCCGCATAACCGCGCTTCGCGAAGCCCACCATGTAGTCGAGATTCGCCGACTGCCCGCCGCCGTGCAGTTCGAGAATGGCAGGAAGTTTTGTTCCGCCCTTCGGGAATGCGTAGAACGCGGCGACCTTCGACGACGCCCCTTTGAAGACGCCGACCTGATATCGCACCAGCCGGCAGACCACGCCGTCCTGCTCCCACTCCTTCAGCACTTCCGTCTCCAGCGGCTCCTTGCGCGGATCGAAATTTCCCCAGAGTTCGTCCAGCGTCGCGGGCACCTTGCCCTCTTTCAACGGCGGCAGAGTTTCAGCCGCAGTGACCGGAAAGATCGACACACCCAAGACTGCAGCAAGCAACGACGGCAAAATTCTTCTCATGGTTTCCTCACGATTCAGGGCCGGGATTATTTGCCATCGAATTCTCCAGTGCCTGGAAATTCTGCTCCGCCAATTTCCAATCATTGGAAGTTGCCGCCGCGGAAATCTCCAATGATTGGAAATTTCCGGTTCGATCACAACTTCTCCGAATTGACGGACTTCGCTTCACCATTTATTCGGACCTTCACCTCGCGCGGCGCTGCCGATGCGATGCGATAGTTCGTCACCTTGCCGTCCTTCCATTCGATGTCCACGGTGAAGCCGCCGCGGGCGCGCAGGCCGGTAACTTTGCCGCAGGGCCACGCCGTCGGCAACGCGGGCAACAGGTGAAGCTCGCCGGCGTGCGATTGGAGCAGCATCTCGGCGATGGCGGCGGTCGCGCCGAATGCGCCGTCCACTTGCGGTGCCTTGTAACATTTCGAAAAAAGATTCGGGCAGGTTTGGTGGGCGATGAGGCTTGTGAGGCAGACGTTCGCTTGTTCGCCATCCAGCAACCGCGCCCAGCAGGCGGCTCTCCACGACATGCCAAATCCGGTGCCAGCGTCGCCGAGCCGGCTCATCGAAATCTCGTCGCGTTCGTTCAGGGAAACCTTGGCGGCGGCGGCCAGATCCGGCGTCGCGGCGGGCGTGATCTGGCTGCTGGGGAAAAGACCGTAAAGGTGGGAGATGTGCCGGTGCTTTGGCTCCAGATCGGACCAGTCATCGAGCCATTCCTGCAAGTTGCCGCGCCGGCCAATCTGCATCGGGGCGAGGCGCTGGCGGGCGTTGTCAACTTCTGCGCAAAAAGTTTGATCCGTCTCCAAAATCCTGCCCGCAGATGCGCAGGCATCGAACAGATCGCGCAAGATTTGCAGGTCAATGGTGGAGCCGGCGCAGATCGTCGTGCCGGGAATGTCAATGCCGGTGAAGTTGTCGCGATAGCGTTTATTGCCCGGCCATTCGGGAAAGTTCTCCGGCGAGGTGGATGGACAGGTTACGAGCAATTTGCGCGCCGGATGTTCGACGAGCGTGTCGAGGAAGAACTGCGAACAGCCTTTGAGCAGCGGATAGATTTCGCGGAGGAAAGTTCTGTCGCCGGAGAAGCGATAGTGTTCCCACAGGTGAGTGCAGAGCCATGCGCCGCCCACCGAAAATGTTCCCCACGTCGGCCCATCCATCGGAGCGGCGTGCCGCCACTGATCGGTGTTCTGGTGGAATACCCAGCCACGCGCGCCATAGTGAACGCGAGCTACCTTGCCGCCGGTCTCGGCAAGCTCCTTGATCATTTCAACCAGCGGTTCGACACACTCCGGCAGGGCGGTGGTTTCTGCGGGCCAGTAATTCATTTCCAGATTGATGTTCGACGTGAATTTCCCTTCCCACGCCGGATTCATGTCCTCATTCCAGATCCCCTGTAGATTGGCCGGCTGACCGCCCGGACGGCTGCTGCCGATGAGCAGATAACGCCCGTACTGGAAGATCAACGCCATCAGTTGCGGATCCTTCTGCGGATCGTAACTCCGCAGCCGCTCGTCCGTGGGCAGGGACGACGCGACCGTGACGGGCAGATCGAGATGAACCCGGCGGAATAGCTGTTGATGATCGGCAACATGCTCGGCACGGAGCTGCTCGTAGGTTTTGTTCGCGACTCGCCCGAGATAGTTCCTCACTCGCTCCTCCGGATTGCCGGTCAGATCGTCGTAACGTTTGAAGTTAGTCGCGGCGGCAATAAGCAGCGTGACGGCGTTGGCACCTTCCACGGAAACGGTATCTTCGTTGGTGGAGAGTTTGCCGCCTTCGTTCAAAATGCGAACGCGGCCCTCGTAGCGGACGCGGCCCTCGATACCTTTCCAACTCGCCGTCTTGCCGCACAGCATCAGTTCGCCATCGCGCGAAACTGCGGTCGTGTGCATTTCATCGCCGGGTGTCTTTATGTTGGTCACACCGTCAAGTTTCGCGGTGAACCAGATTGAGCCGGGTTTGTCCGCAGTCAGCCGGACAACAACTGCCTGATCCACCGCACTGGAGAATACTTCCCGGCGATAGGTGGCTTCGCCGATCTTATACGAAACACGGGCGATGGCTGCGTCGAGGTCGAGTTCGCGACGATAGTTTGTGGCATTCGTGTGACCGGGAAATTCAAGCGTGAGATTTCCCAACGGCTGATACTTCATCTGTTCCGCCGGCGC
>CAIVKH010000236.1 GCA_903906425.1 uncultured bacterium | reverse complement strand
TCCCCGCGGGCGAACGCGAAGCCACGCGCAAATGCCGCATCGACGCGTCCGCATTGACCGCCTGATGGTGCGCGGAATTTGTTTCGGAAATTTCTCGCAGCGCCGCGCCGAGTTTCGTCGTCGCATCGAACTGCAGCGAATGAAAACACTCGTAGCCCTTCGGCACGCGATGATTTTCGGCGCTTTCATCAACGAGGTCGGGAACGTGCTGGTGAAGCCGCCCTCCAAAATGGACGGCGAGTATTTGCAGGCCGCGGCAGATGCCGACAACCGGTTTGCCCGCTTCGATGAATCGCGCAATCAAATTCAGCTCCATCGCATCGCGGGCCGGGTTGACGCCATACGTTTTCGCGTGCTTCGTCTCGTCGCCGTAGCGCGACGGCTCGACATCGCCGCCGCCGCTCAGCAACAGTCCGGCAAATTCCGCGAGATCGTCCGGCAGGTTTTCGCCCGCCGAAAACGGCACGGCATCCGCGCCGAATTGCGCCGCGAAGCGCACGTAGAATTCGAGCGACGCGCGGTCCTCGGGAAATGTCATCAGCCATTTCTTCGTGATTTGCACTTCACATATCTGCCACGTCGTGCGCCCGCCCGCCAGCGCGATCCGCTGCGAAAATTTCCAATGATTGGAAAAATGCGTGGACGATCCTTTCCAATCATTGGAGACTCCGCCGACGATTTTGGAGAACGAAACATGAATCGCATTTTGATGATTATTTTCTTTGCTGTTGGATTTGCGGCGATGGCGGATGAAGCTGCGCCGGCCTATTGGAAATTTGCGGCGACGCCGCCGATGGGCTGGAACAGCTACGACGCGTTCGGCGACAGCGTGACGGAGGACGAATTTCTGTCGAACGCGCGATATCAAAAGGAGCATTTGCTCAAACACGGCTGGAATTATGTGGTGGTTGATTATCGCTGGTACGATCCCGGCGCGTTCGACAACAATCCGAACGGCCGTGCGGGCGCGGAGCTTTCCGCGGACAACTTTGGCCGCCTGCTGCCGGCGACGAATCGCTTCCCATCGGCTGCGGACGGCAAAGGATTCAAGGCGCTGGCTGATCAGATCCACGAAATGGGAATGAAGTTTGGCATTCACGTGATGCGCGGAATTCCGCGGCAGGCGGTGCGGGCGAACACGCCAATCGAAGGCAGCGATTTCAAGGCGGCGGACGCGGCGAACACGAACAACAAATGCGGATGGTGTCCTGACATGTTCGGCGTGGATGCGGCGAAGCCGGCGGGCCAGGCGTGGTACGATTCGATCGTGCGGCTCTACGCGGCGTGGGGCGTTGACTTCATCAAGGTGGACGATCTTTCGAGTCCGTATTCCGAAAAGGAAATCGAGGCGATTCGCAACGCGATTGACAAGTGCGGTCGCGCAATCGTTTTCAGCACATCGCCGGGTGCGACGCCGGTGAACATGGGCGATCACGTGCAGTCGCACGCGAACATGTGGCGCATCTCCGGCGATTTCTGGGACGAGTGGAAATCGCTCGATCATAATTTCGATCTGCTCGCCGCGTGGCAGGGTCACGCCGGGCCGGGACATTGGCCGGATGCGGACATGATTCCGCTCGGCCGTATCGGCAAGCGCAGCGTCGGCGGAAACCGGGCGACGCGTTTCACCAAGGACGAGCAAATCACGATGATGAGTTTGTGGGCGCTGGGCCCGTCGCCGCTGATGCTCGGAATGAACATGCCGGAAAATGACGAATGGACCGAATCGCTGCTGACGAACGATGAAGTGCTCGCGGTGAATCAGGACGTTCTCGGCAAACAGGGCATCCGCGTTTCGCAGACGTACGGACTCGAAGTCTGGGCGAAAGATTTATCCGGCGGCGCGAAAGCCGTCGGTCTGTTCAATCGCGGCAGTGTCTCGCAATTCGACGATTCGCGCGCGGTGTTCAAGAGCCCGCTGATTACGCGGAAAACGCCCGGCCAGTCCGTCGCGATCAGCGCGGACATCACCGGCGCGAAAACACTTTTTCTCGTCGTTGATGACGGCGGCGACAATTTCGTTTGCGATCACGCCGACTGGGTCGAGCCCAAATTGATCGGCCCGCAGGGCGAACAAAAACTTACGGACTTGAAATGGACGTCGGCATCGTGCGGCTTCGGAAAAGTCACCGTCGGCAAAAGCGCCAGCGGCAACGCTCTCATTGTTGATGGAAACAATTACGCTGACGGAATCGGCACGCATTCGATTTCAGTCATCGAATACAACCTGCCCGCCGGCTTCACGCATTTCAAAGCCATCGGCGGCCTCGACCGCGGCGGCATGATCCAGAAGATGGCCGGCTCGACGGTTCATTTTCTCGTCTTCACCAGCGATCCTGCAAAGACCGTCGAAGGCGCAACGATTTCGATTTCACTTCAAAGCCTCGGCATCACCGGTTCGTGCCGCGTCCGCGATTTGTGGAAGCAGAAAGATTTGGAAACTGCGACCGGCGATCTGTCGCAATCTGTCCCGCCGCACGGCGCGGTACTGCTGCTTCTGCGCCCCGAATCCGCGCTCTGAAATCTTCCAATCATTGGAAAAGACCGCGAACTCAATTTCCAATGATTGGAAAAAGTAATTTCCGCGGCGATTACCACACGAATGGAAGCAGACGTTTTGTGCGGCGGGCATAGTCGGAGTAGTCCGCAAAATGGGCGCGCAGAATTTGCTCCTCGAAACGGAGCTTCAGCAGATGGACGACGACCAGCGCAATCCAGATTCCGGCTCGCGGCCACGTGAAATCATCCGCGACGAGCGCGCCGAAGGCCATTAGAACGGCCGTGTACATCGGATGCCGGATCACGCGATATGGGCCGCGCGTGACGAGTTGGTGATCAGCTTTGAATTCAGGAAGAATGTGCAGGTTGCCCAGCCGCATCGCGAGCACCGACCACGCGCCGACCGCGCAACCTGCGATCTGAAGCGCGAGCCACGCCGGATGGCGCGCAAGCCACGGACCGGTGAGCATGATTCCGCCCATGCCGGCAAACTGCGCACTGACCAGCACAATGGATTTTACCGATGGCATGGAGCTGATAGTATTTTGTCATGGCCTCTTTGGAAAACGTTTTCAGTTGGTCGCACTCGCGGGATTCATGTTTCCGGCGATGCCCGCGGCAATATTTCTTCACGTACTACGGCGCGTGGGGCGGCTGGGAGCGCGGCGCCGATCAGCGGACGCGGGCGTTCTACGTTTTGAAACAACTTCGCGGTCGGAAAATGTGGGCCGGCGAGAACGTCCACAACGCGATTCGCTACTCGCTGTCGGCGATCCGCGATGGCGGCTCGCTGTTCTCCGCGGAATCCGTGATCGAGCAGACGCTGCAAAATATGCGTTCGCAGTGGCGCGATTCCGGCGAAGGGCTTTATTGGGAGAACCCGAAAAAGAATTGCGCGCTGTGGGAACATGAATACGACATCGAACTGCCCGACGAGGAATGGAAGGCGACGGTTGATCACGCGCTCGACTGCCTGCGGACTTTTTTCACATCCGAAACGTTCCAGATGATCGCGACGCTGCCGCGCGACGCGTGGCTCGAACTTGAAGACCTCGCCAGCTTCGAACTCGACGGAATGAAAATATGGGTCCAACTCGATTTCGCCCATCGCGACAACGACGGCATCGCGATCTACGACTGGAAAACCGGTCGCGCCGACAAGGAAACCACGCATCAGCAACTCGCCGGCTACATCCTTTATGCCGCGCAGCGCTGGCGCGTCCCGCCTGAACAGATCGTCGCGCGCGAATTCAACCTCGCGGCGAATTCGATTCACGAAACGCGGATCGCCACGGATGAAATCGCATCGCTGAAAGAATCCATCATCATCGCTGCCGACGAACTGAAAAAACTTCACGGCGTCGCGGAAGAGAACTTCCCGCTGGCCGAAGACGAGGCGCCCTGCAAGTCCTGCAACTTCCTCCGCGTCTGCCCGCGCTGGCACGATGACACGGCCGAAAGCGGTTAGAATCCGCACCGCGCCGGCACGCAGAGTTCCAATGATTGGAAATTTGCGCGTGCGGAATCTCCAATCATTGGAACTTTTCGCGAACGGGCCGGAGGTTGGGAGTTGAACCGGGGCCGCGATTCGGGAATTCTCCGGCCAGTTTTTTCAGCGGGGAATCGAATGAAATCACATCGAAAAGAGCTTTGGTTCAATATTCCGTCGCGGCGGGCGTTCATCAATATCACGCCGCAGGTCGAGGAGACGCTGCGCGAGAGCGGCGTTCGCGAGGGGCTTTGCCTCGTCAATGCGATGCATATTTCTGCGAGCGTTTTCATCAATGACGACGAGCGCGGACTGCATCACGACTTCGAAGTCTGGCTGGAAAAACTCGCGCCGGAAAAACCGCACTCGCAGTACCGTCACAACGATTCCGGCGAGGACAACGCCGACGCGCACATCAAGCGCACGATCATGGGCCGCGAAGTCGTCGTCGCTGTGACCAACGGTCATCTCGATTTCGGCCCGTGGGAGCAGATCTTCTACGGCGAGTTTGACGGGATGCGGAAAAAGCGCGTGCTCGTGAAAATCATCGGCGAGTAAATGCCGCGGATCGCCAAAGTCATCGTTGATCTGTCGCTCGATAAGGAATTCGACTATCTCGTCCCGCCGGAGTTGGAATCCGTTTTGCAGACCGGATCGCCGGTCGTCGTGCCGTTTGGTCATCGCGATGCGAAGGGATTCATTGTCGGTTTTGCGGATTCGTCGGAGCACGAAAATCTCAAGCCGGTGAAGGCCGCGTCGGGGAAGAAAGATCTCGTGGATGCGCGCGTGCTGAATCTCGCGCGGTGGATGTCGGACTATTATCTCGCGCCGCTGGAAAACTGCGTTCGAACGGTTCTGCCCGGCGCGGTGCGAAAGAAGCCGAGCGGTTTCAAGGAACTGTTGCACGTCGAGCCGACGGAAAAAGCCGGCGACGAAGACGAAATCCGCAAGCTTCGGATGCGCGCGCCGAAACAGGCGTCGGCGATTGACGCGCTGCGATTGCAAAAAGGAATCACGCTGCAAAAACTCGCGCAGACGATCGGCGTGACGACGGCCGTAATTCGCGGGCTCGAAAAGAAAGGCTTCGTCAAAATCCAGCGGGCGATCGTCGCGCGCGATCCGTTCGTGCATGACGAAGTCGTTCCATCAAAGCCGCACGAATTGATGCCGCAGCAGACGGAGGCGATGGATGTCGTGCGGCAGGCGGTCGAGACGGGCGAGCCTCCGGTGATTTTGCTTTTCGGCGTGACGGGCAGCGGCAAGACGGAAATCTATTTGCAGAGCATCGAGCTTGTCCGCAGCAAGGGCAAGGGCTGCATCGTGCTGGTTCCCGAAATTGCGCTGACGCCGCAGACGGTGGACCGCTTCCGCAGCCGCTTCGGCGATTGCGTGGCGATTTTGCACAGCGAACTTTCGCAGGGCGAACGGCACGACGAGTGGCATCGCGTTCACGAAGGCAAGGCGGACATCGTCATCGGGCCGCGGTCGGCTGTTTTTGCGCCGGTGAAAAATCTCGGGCTGATCGTCGTGGATGAGGAGCACGAGCATTCCTACAAGCAGGAGGAAACGCCGCGATACAACGCCCGCGATGTCGCCGTCATGCGCGGGCATCTGGAAAAGTGTCCGGTAATTCTCGGCTCGGCGACGCCCTCGATGGAATCGCTGTGGAACGCGAAGCGTGGAAAATACCGGATGGTGAAAATGCCGGCGCGCGTGGACCACCAGAAGATGCCGGTGATGCACATCGTGGACATGCGCGAGGAGATGGGCCGCGAGGGAAAGCTCAACGTGCTTTCGCGCGATTTGTGCGACGCAATTCATGAGCGAATGCGTGCGCGGGAGCAGGTGATGTTGCTGCTCAACCGGCGAGGTTTCGCATCGTCGCTGGTGTGCCCGAAGTGCGGCGAGGTCGCGACGTGCCCGCATTGCAGCCTTCCGATGACGTATCACCGCACGACGCAACGGCTCGTCTGCCACCTGTGCGGCTGCCAGCAGGTCGCGCCATCGGCGTGCCCGAACAAGGAATGTCGCGATCCGAATTTCAAATATTCCGGAATGGGCACGCAGCGCGTCGAGGATGTGCTGGCGAAGATTTTTCCGAAGGCCAGCATCTTTCGGATGGATTCGGATTCGATGACCGCGAAGGATTCATACCGGAGAGTCCTCAACGAATTTCGCGCGCACAAGATTGATATTCTCGTCGGCACGCAAATGATTGCGAAGGGGCTTCACTTTCCGAACGTCACGCTGGTCGGCGTGATCAACGCGGACATCGGATTGCATCTGGCAGATTTTCGCGCGGGCGAGCGGACGTTTCAGTTGCTGACGCAGGTGGCGGGCCGCGCGGGCCGCGGCGATGTCGTCGGGCAGGTGATCGTGCAAACCTTCACGCCGTTTCACCCGGCGATCCAGGCGGCGCGGCGGCTCGACTACGACGGATTCTTCGATCAGGAAATTGAATTTCGCAAGGAGCTGAATTATCCGCCGTGTTCGCATCTCGTCGCGATTCACCTTCGCGGTGTGGTGGAAGAACTGGTGAAGATGACCGGCGAAGCGTTCATGAAAAAGCTGACGCCGCTGTTGGCGCCGGATGTCCTTGCCGCCGGCCCGTCGCCATCGCCGATCGAGAAAATAAACAATGAATTCCGCTACCAGCTTGATCTGCGCGCGGCGCGCACGGCGGACATGACGCGGCCGCTGCGCGAGGCGCTGAAAAATTTTACGTGGCCGGAGGACGTGAAATGGATCGTGGATGTGGATGCTGTTTCGATGATGTGACGCCGCTTCGCGAAGGCCCGGACCGTCATTTCCAATGATTGGAAATTTGCGCGGCGGACTTTTCCAATGATTGGAAGTTGCGCAGAAAAAACTGGACCGCGATCACGGCGCGTGCGGAGCGGAGTCCTGCTGCATGGGGCGATGGAGATCGGGGCGCATCGGCGTGGCGGGGAGGACGGCGGGGCGCTCGCCGATTTCGGCGGCTTTTCCGTTGACGGTGATGGTGCCGTCGGGGGCGGCGGACATGCGGATGATGCGGTAGTCGCCGCGGAAGAGTTCGTGTTTGAGAATCGTTCCGTCGGCGGCGGCGATGCGGTAGGAATATTCCTCGGGGCCGGAGCGCTGGAGCATGTGGGTGTGGCCGGAGCTGTCGAGCATGAATTGCGGAGGGACGCTGCGCAGGATGGTGCCGAGGTCGGTGGCGCCATAGGTCCAGCCGCCGGCTTCGTCGTCCACGCGGAGGAAGAGGTGCTCGTGCGCGCCGCGTCGCAAAACCAGAAAGATGTGGGCGAGCGTTTCTTTGCCGGATGAGACTTGCAGCCGCGCGATCTCGGTGCCGCCCTGAAAATCGAGGAAGAATCTTTTCGAGGTGTAACTGCGGCCAGCGTAGTCGGCGTGCGCCATGATGCTGGCCTGCTGCAGGCCCATCAGCTTGAAGCAGCGGAAAAGATCGTTGGTGATGACGAGAGTTGCCCCGGGCGCGAGCGGAAGCGTAAAGAGCGGATTCTCCTCGTTGGGCAGGATGGAATGGCTGTCGCTGTCCCTGAGGTCAAACGAGAGATTGTAGCCGTTGTTTCCGCCGACGGGGATTTGCGCGGCGGTGTTGTTCTGGATCGTGACGACAGCGGGAACGGGCTCGCCGCGAAGCAGCGTGGTGTTGGGCATACGCAGGGAGATGTCAAGCTGGGCGCGCGCCGAACCAACGATGGCCATTGCGCAGAACAGAAAAGCGCCGGCGGTTTTGAATGAGGATGGGGACATCGGAACGACCTTTCGGTTTCTAACGGCCAACAGCGAGGCGCGCGGCGACACGTGGCGGGAGACCGGCGTCGAGAATCTTCTTTTGCGCGCCCTCGATGTCGTAGGCCACGCGCCGCAGTTCGATGACGTTGTTGAGCATGTCATATACGACATAGGCGGAGCGCGGATCTCCGTCGCGCGGCTGGCCGACGCTTCCGACGTTGATGAAATATTTTCTTCCGAGGCCAACCTTGATGCGCGTGTAGAGGCCGAAGCGGATCGCATCGGATTTCTCGAATGCAAGCGGCACGTGGGTGTGGCCGAAGAAACAGATCGAAGTGTTCTGGTAGGCGAAGTTCGCGTCGGCCTCGAGCTTGTCGAAGACATAGCCCCAGTTCTCGGGCGTGTCGAGGGTGGCGTGAACGATCGTGAATGACTCGACGGGCTGGACGAGGCGGAGGTTGCGCAGAAAATTCTGCTGGTCGTCGGAGAGCTGGCGGCGCGTCCACGAGACCACATCGGCGGCGAGCGGATGAAAGCCGTTGAGATCCTCTGGATTCGAGCAGTAGTGGTCGTGGTTACCGCGGACGCAGGTGCAATTGAGCGCGCGAATCTTGTCGAGGCATTCGACCGGGTTTGCGTTGTAACCGACCAGATCGCCGACACAGGCATATTTGTTCACGCCCTGTTTTTCTGCATCGGCCAGGACGGCCTGAAGCGCTTCCCAATTACTATGTACATCGCCCAAAATTGCGTATTTCATATAAAGCGCGCGTATCCTAATGAAAGCGTCCGCGGGGGGGAAGTGATAAAAGCACCTTTAGTAAGAAATCGAGAATTCCCTGATGTCGCCGCGCCCCGGCGACCAGGAAACGTGTTCGCGCGTAACATAGCGATAGACACGGCTCCGGCGGAGGGCCGTCCAGAAATCGTGAATGTCCGTCTCCGTTCCTTCCGCAACAATCTCAACGTCGCCATTGGGGAGGTTGCGGACAAATCCGGCGACGGAAAATTGAGACGCGACTTGGACGGTTGTGAAGCGGAAACCTACACCCTGCACATGACCCTCGACGAGCAGATGCAGGCGTTTCAATTCGGATGGGACCGCGGACACGATCAGTGGCGTAGCAAAAGTTCGGCCATGTTCATGTCGGCCGCTCCGGAAATTTTGACGCGCGGCCCGTCGGCTTCCACTAGCCGGACCTCTTCGCCGATCAACGAAAGGGCTTCCGAATCGTCCTCGATCGAGATTTTCTTTTTTTGGGCAGCTTCAAGGCCTTTGCGGATCAGTTCAACTTTGTATGCCTGCGGCGTTTGAACGATCCAGAGCGTATCGCCATCCACCGGCTTGGCCACATTGGAGCCTTTTTTGGTGGTCTTCACGGAATCCACGAGCCTGAGGGCCAGAACGCCGCTGCCGTAGCGCTTGGCCGACTTGAGCGTCTCGGCAATGTCGTTGGCGGACAGGCACGGCCGGGATCCGTCGTGTATCGAGACATAGCCGACGCTCTCGTCGAGCGCATCGAGACCGGCGAGCACAGAAGTCTGCCGCTGGCTCGTGCCGGCAACGACGGTTCTGACCTTGTTGTAGCCAAAGACATGAACCATGCCGCGCAAATTGTCCACGCGATCCTTCGGAGCCACGACGATCACGCCCTCAATGTCTGGAGACTGCTCGTAGCGCTCCAGCGCGTATGTCAGCGCGGGCCGGCTCAACACATTCAGAAAAGCTGTGTCAAAATCAGCCCCGAATTTCTCGCTCTTGCCGCTTGCAATGACCACGCCCCACGTCGAGGACATCATTTTCCGTGACTCCAGATGTTTTCGGACGGTCCATCAGCCACGCTGAGGAAATACCGCCGTTTCCGCGCATAATAGCGGCAGGCCATGTCGCGTCAAGTAAAGCATCGCATTTTATTCATGGCGCAGCCCTTCAAAATCGCGCCTCCTCATTCACAATCCTATGGCTTCCAATGATTGGAAGCTTTCGCCTCCGCTTTTTCCAATCATTGGAAATCTTGTATGGCATTGCAGAAAAGCAGGATGAATGCGACCGTCGCCGTGATCCGGGCCGGGCGGGATTATTTCTTGTCGTAACCGAGGCCAAAGCCGAATTTGAACAGCGGGTCGGCACCGGGCGTGTTCACGTTGATCGGAAGTTGTTTCGCGTCGCGTGGCCATGAATACGAGAGTTTTCCGCACGGGCTGGAATCGCCAAAAAGAACGTCGGCCACGCCCTGCCCTTCCGAACCAGGAAGCCACGCCGCGACCAGCGCATCCGCCTGATCCAGAATCTTGCCGAGGATCACCGGCCGTCCGCTCAGCAAAACAACCACGATCGGCATGTCCGCCTTCTTCATGTTCGCCACCGTTTGAATTTCTTCCGGGGCCAGCGCGAGGTCCGCGCTGTCGCCCTCATATTCCGCATACGGCTTCTCCCCGATCACCACCACCCCGACGTCCGCGCCTTTGGCGCCTGTGCCGTCGGCCGAATACGTGATCTTGCAGTCCTTCGATGCCGCATCCTTGATCGCATCGAGAATGGTCGTTCCACCCGGCACCTCGTGCTTGAGCGATCCCTGCCAGTTGATCGTCCAGCCGCCGCACTGCATCCCAAGATTACTTGCCCCGACGCCGGCCACATGGATGCGCGTCGCCGTCTTCGAAAGCGGAAGGACGTTCTTGCTGTTTTTCAGCAGCACCAGCGATTCGCGGACGGCCTGCCGCGCCAGCGCCCGGTGTTCCGGCGAACCGAATTTTTTCTGAAGACTGCGATCCACTTGCGGCGGATGATCCTTGTCCATCAAGCCCGCGGCAAATTTCACCCGCAAAATCCGCGTAACCGCGTCGTCAATTCGCGACATAGGCACGCGTTCCTCTTTCACCAGCTCCTGAAGCATCCGGCAAAAATCTGCGTAGTGGTCCGTGAGCATCACCATGTCAATGCCGGCATTGATCGCCTGCGCAATGCACTCTTTGTAATTCGGGTCGAGTTGATCAATCGCGTTGTAATCGGAAATCAAGAAGCCTTCAAAACCGCGGCTCTGCTTGAGAATGTCGGTCAGCAGTAATTTACGCCCCGTGCATTTCTGCCCGTTCCAACTGCTGTACGACGGCATGATCGTCGCCACGCCTTCGCCCATGGCCGTGAGATAGCCCGGCAGATGAATCTGCCACATGGTCGCCTCATCGCAGCGAGTATCGCCCTGATCCAGCCCCTGGCCTTTCAGCCCCTTGCCCGAGCCGAATGCCGTGCCGCCATCGCCGATGAAATGTTTTGCGCACGCGACGACCGAAAGCGGGTCGGCCAGATTTGCGGTTTGAAAACCGCGCACCGCCGCCGCGCCGAGTTCTTTCACGACATCCGGGCTTTCCGAATAACCCTCGAAAGTCCGGCCCCATCGCTGATCCTGCGGCACCGTCACGCACGGCGCAAAGACCCAGTTGATGCCCGTCGCGCGGACTTCCTCCGCGGTCGCGCGCTCGATTTTCTCCACCAGCGCAGCGTCGCGCGAGCAACCCAGCCCGATGTTGTGCGGGAAAATTGTCGCGCCCGGGACATTGTTGTGCCCGTGTACCGCGTCCACGCCGTAAAGCAGCGGAATGGCCAGGCGCGTTTTCAGCGCGTGCTGCTGGTAGCCATCCACCATGTCCGTCCAGCCCTTCAGCGTATAATCTTCCTTATTCTTCGGCCCCGAACCGCCACCGCTCAGCAACGAGCCGAGAAAATATTTCTCGATGTCCGCGGCATCCTTGAGCGCCGACTGGTCCGGCTGGCACATCTGACCGATTTTTTCCTCCAGCGTCATCTGTACCAGCAAATCTTTCGCCGCCTCGTTGAACGCCAGAAATTTTTTCTGACCCGCGTCGGCACCGAAGAGCGGGCAAACGACGAACGGGGCAATCATTGCCGCCGCGGAAACGATCTTCACCACTCGTTTTGAAATGAGATTCATATTCATCAATTCACCTCTCGAAAAATAATCTCGCCATGAAATCCACGCATCGTCATTCCCAATGATTGGAAAATGCGCCTGCGCAACTTTCCAATCATTGGAAGTCTGCAAGAGCCGGCAGCGTGTCAGGCCGGCGGCTGGTTTTTCTTCATGCCGGCGCGCGCGAAGAAAAGCATCAGGCCGCCGAAAATCAACAGAAACGTGCCCCAGCAGAGATTCACGTTGATGTCGAGCGAGCGGTGATAAAGCTCCGCGTTGTGGCCGGAGATGACGCCGAAAACGGTGAGGATCGCCCCGACGAGGGTGAACATAAGTCCGATTGGCCAGCGAATGTCGAGTCCCATGGATTGATTCCTTTCGTTTACCAGAAAATATAATTGAGGATGACGCAGCAGACCAGCAGCGCGGTGCCGACCACGGCCGGGCGGAGATACACGGGCTGGTTTTCATCCTTGATCTTGGGCGTGAGCGAATAGACGAGGCCTTTCAAATCCGCATCGCTCTTCGTGCGCCGCGTCGCCAGCGAGATGACGAGCGTGAGCGTGAAGCAGACGATGAAGGCGAAGCTGGCGAGCCAGAAGTTCTGCGCCATTTCGCTCGGGAATTTCGCGAGGACGCCGGCATAGCCGCCCTTCATGGTGTTGATCACGTGGCCGGAGGCGTCAATGTTGCCTACCGTCGTCGTGAACGCGTGGAAGACGGCCGAGCCGCCGATGCCGCCGAAGAGTCCGAGGAATGCGCCGGTGGCGGTCGTGCGCTTCGAGAACATGCCGAGCAGGAAGGTCGCGAACAGCGGCGCGTTCACGAAGCCGAAGACGAGCTGGATGATGTCCATCGCGTTGTTGTACATCGCCGCAAAATATGCGGCTGCGATGCTCAGCAAAATGCCGACGACGGTGATGCATTTGCCCATCCACATGTAATGAGCGTCGCTTTTGTTTTTCGCGAGGTACGCCTGATAAATGTCGTAGGTCCAGACCGTGTTGAACGCGGTCACGTTGCCGGCCATGCCGGACATGAACGACGCGAGCAGCGCCGTCAACGCGAGGCCGAGCAAGCCGGTCGGACAATATTTTTTCACGAGCGAAAGAATGACGCCGTCGTAATCGTATTCCGCGATGCTGCCGTAGAGACCTTCCTCGATCTTCTCATCGGAAAGTTTATTTGCGGTGTTTGCGGCGACAAGTGCGGCGACTTTCTCAACGTCAATTTTCTTGCCGAGCGCATCGCCGACGGCCTTGACCGCCGCCGCGGAATTTTCCGGTCCCGGCGTCGCGTGCTTCACCGCGTCGATGGCCTTCGCATAAACTTCCTGCGAGAGGATCGGCGGCGGAATGCGGTAGCTCTTGTTCGGGATCGAGGTCAGTGCGATCGCAATCATTCCGGGCAAAATCACCAGCGCGGGGAACAGCATCTTCGGAATGGCGGCGACGAGCGGCGTGTTGCGGGCCGCGGTCATATTTTTTGCGGCCATTGCGCGCTGGACGACGAGGAAGTTCGTGCACCAATAGCCGAAGGAAAGGACGAAGCCGAGGCCAAAGACCATCGCGAAAAGATCAACGCCCATCGGATTGTTTGCCGATCCGGCAAGCAACGGCTGCCACGCACTGGTCCAGGCGTTCGCGCCGAAATTCGTGTTCGCGTTCAAATGCAGCACCGCCGGATTTTGCGCGACGGTATGCAGCGCGCCGGTCATCGAGTGCCAGCCGCCAACGTCTTTGAGGCCAAGATAAACGACCGGCGCGAAGCCGAGGACGATCATGAAAAATTGCAGCACTTCGGTGTAGATCGCGGAGGTGAGCCCGCCTTTGAGTACGTAGAGCAACACAACTGCAGAACAGATCCAAAGTGCGACGTGATAATTCCAGCCGAGGAGTTGGTTCAGCAGTTTGGCCAGCGCGTTCATCGAAATGCCTGATGCGAAAATGGTCATCACAGCAAACGCAACGGAATTCAGCGCGCGGACGCGCTCATCGAAACGCATCTTCAAATATTCCGGCACCGAGCGCGCCTTGGAGCCGTAGTAAAACGGCATCATGAAAATCGCCAGAAAGACCATCGCGGGGATCGCACCGACCCAGTAAAAGTGGCTGGTGGCGATTCCGTATTTCGCTCCGCTGGCGGCCATGCCGACGAGTTCGAGCGCGCCGAGATTGGCCGAAATGAAGGCCAGCCCGGTCACCCACGTAGGAATGGAGCGCGCGGAGGTAAGAAAGTCCGATGAGGTCTTCATGTACCGCGCGAGCGTCCAGCCAATGCCGATGACAAACGCAACGTAAATAATGAGGATCGCGTAATCAATGAGGCCAAGTTGGGCGGTTTGCATAAATCAAGGATTTAAAGCCATAGGGTCGCGTCCTGGTTCGGCCCGCGCGGGTGCCGAAGCGAACCTTATCGGAATTGCTTAAAAACTGTCAAGAAATCCAGGTTCGATTTGAGATACGCGGCACCCGACGCCCCCGCGTTGAGGCTCACAAATCGAGAGTGCGACGATCCCGTGTGCTGCGGAAAACGTGGGCCATAATAATACCTCCGGTGGGAACTGGCCAACTCAGGAATTACGGCCTAAACTGCGGCTCATGCTGCCTTTACGAACGCCATTCCCTACCGGAAATGCGCCCTTGAAGCCTCGCTTCCTTTTTCATGTGCGCACGGCGCGTTTCGCGTTTCTTCCTGCTCTCGTTGGCCTCAGCCTCGCGCAAACTAAAGGCCAGATTTCTGATTCATTTGTTGAGGGACCGCTCTGCGCCACAATTACCGCCAAAGAGGAAGGCAATCTTCGAACTTACGACTTGGCGAGCAACGCCGAACTGCGGGACAACCAGCCACCGGAGAAAAAGGTCACGTTCTCCGAAACGCCCGCGCATGCAACCATACGCACCGGCAATCTTCTCTTTGACGGCCTCTACGCTCTCACCGTAAATGAAGCGCTCCAGAACTCTGTTTCCCGGATCAAAGACTCCGCTTACGGCCACGGCGAAGCCATCCAGCTTGAGGCCTTCCAAACCGGCGAATTTTGGACCTACGTCTGGACACGCGACCTTGCCTACTCCACGCATATGGCGCTGGCAGGGTTTGATCCGACTCGTGCCGCCGCCTCGCTTCTGTTCAAGTCTTCAACGCTTAAACCCTCCGTCACCAACGGCTTTGCCAACCAGATTGTGCAGGATACCGGGTCCGGCGGCAGCTATCCGATTTCAAGCGACCGGATCGTCTGGATTCTTGGAGCCAGCGAGACCTTGAAGTATCTTCCCGAACCGGAGCGGCAGGCTTTTCTTGCCAAAGTCTATCCCATCCTTCGCGACACGCTTGAACAGGATCGCCGGCTTGTCTTCGATTCGGCCGACGGGCTTTACCGCGGCGAACAATCGTTCCTAGACTGGCGCGAGCAAACCTACCCGGGTTGGACGAAGGACAATGTTGTGGCCATCGGCATGTCCAAAGCCCTCTCGGTGAATGTCGCTAACTATTTCGCCCTAGTCATCGCCTCAGAATATGCCAACCGCCTGGGCCGCAGCGACGAACAAGCCCGCTACGCTGCCTGGGCCAAAGACTTGAAGGCGGCCATCAACCGGAACTTTTTTGACTCCGAAGCCGGCTTTTACAGCACCTACCTTTTTACCGACAAAGCCCAGCCCATCCGGGCGCATCGTTACGATTTGCTGGGCGAATCGCTCGCCATTTTGCTCAACGTCGCCGACGATGCCGCGGCCAAATCCATCATCAGCCATTACCCGATCGGCCCGTATGGTCCGCCGGTAGTGTGGCCACAGGAACATACCGTTCCTGCCTACCACAACGACGCCATCTGGCCATTTGTCACCGCGTACTGGACCAAGGCCGCCCGCAAGGCGGGCAACGCGGGAGCTGTCGCCCAGGGCGTCCATTCGCTCATGCGCGGCGCAGCTTTCAACCTCTCGAACATGGAAAATTCAGACTTCGCCGGCGGCAGAGCCCAAGTGAAGACTGAACCGCTTCAGGGCCCGGTGGTCAATTCCCGCAGGCAGCTTTGGTCAGTAGCAGGGTACTTGTCCATGGTGCAGGACGTCATCTTCGGCCTCGAAACCTCCCTGGAAGGAATTCGCTTCGCGCCCTTTATCACCGGCGGCTTGCGCAACGGAATCTTTGCGTCAACCGACATGCTCGAGCTCCGTAATTTCAACTACCTCGGCAAGACCATCCATGTTCGCGTCCATTTCCCGCCCGCCGGCGGGAAAGACACGGGCGCCTGTCAAATCCGCAGGACCGAGCTGAATGGGAAACCGGTCAGCGACGCTTTCACATCGGCCAATTTCTTGCAGGGCCAAAACCAATGGGACATCTATCTCTCAAACCCTGCGCCTGAAGGGAGTCAGAGCAGCCTTCGCCTCATCACAGACACGTCGGATGACCGCGCCTTGTTCGGACCCTTGCAGCCGGAATGGGAAAACGTTGGCCAGGGAGGTATCACCGTCGAACAAGGTTTGTTGGCACTCCATTACACGCAGCAAACCGCATCGAATGTTGTCTTTAGCATCTACCGTGACGGCAAGCTGGCCGCCCGGAGCCTGAAGAAAACGTGCTGGGTTGACCCCCACTCCGCCGACTGCACCAATAGCATTCATTTCTATGCGGTCGAAGCCCTCGATGCAAAGACCGGCAACGCCTCGCACCTGACACCAACCCGGTATTATGCCGCCGATAACACCGAATGGGTTATCCCGGCACGGGAGATGGAGAATCGCGGCGGCAACCTTGCTGAAGGACGTTGCTTTGTGAACTGGGGCAAGCCCGGCGACGAGCTGCTCATTAAGAGCTTCGTCGCCAAGCGGAGTGGACACTACCTGATCTCTGCACAGTTCAGCAACGGCGCCGGTCCGGTCAATACCGGCATCACTTGCGCCGTGAAGAAACTTGAAATTCGCCAGGCGGGTTCAGATGCCCTAGTTGCCGCAGGTTATCTGATTATGCCGCAGTCGGGAAATTGGCAACGGGTGGATATGTCTGCGCCCATTCGAGCATTGCTCAAAGCCGGCGAGAACTATTCCATTCGCATCTCGGAAGATGAATGCTCGCGCAACATGAGTTACCTGGCGCAAAACCGGCGCTACACCGCATTGCCGGGAGGCGGCAACACGACTTACAACTTCGTCAATATCGCCGGCTTACAATTGCTCGTCGTCGCTGACTGAGAAGGAGACAAGGAACAGCATCGCGAGCCGCCTTTGACTGCGCAGAATACGGCTGTGGGGTTAAGGAATTTGACGGAGAATTAAAAAACCTGCCC
>CAIVKH010000235.1 GCA_903906425.1 uncultured bacterium | reverse complement strand
TCGGAATCGCCGGTGATTTCGAGCGGCGAAAGCTCGGTGACAATTTTTACACCGCGTTCTTCGGCGAGCGGCTTCACCAGTTCGACACAATCGACAACGGTCTTGGAAAAATCAAAGCGCAAACGCTTCAAAACTTCCTGTCCGGCGTCGAGCCGTGCGAGTTCGAGCAGCGCGCTGATCAATTTTCTCATGCGCTGCGCTGCACGCTGGCAGGCTTCGACGGTTTGTTTGTAATCCGCAGCTTCACGCTCACGATTCAACGCAGTTTGCGTTTGTGTCAAAATCACGGAAACGGGCGTGCGGAGTTCATGGGCGGCATCGGAAGTGAATTGTCTCTGTTGCGCAAACGCGGATTCGAGCCGCGCAAAAGTGGAATTGAGGATGGTGGCCAGTTTGCCCAGTTCGCTTTCGGTCTCGGCGACGTTGATGCGTTGCGACAAATCCCCGGCGGAAATTTTCACGGCGGCAGCACTGATATCGTCAATCGGCCGGATGGCGCGTCTGACCAGCCGCCAGCCGCCAGCGAGGCCGAGCAGTAAAATGACTCCGCCAATCCCGGCCAGTTTCAAGGCGGTGAGGTGAAGCGCCTTCGATTTCGGTTCGATGGAACAGCCGACCCAAATTTGTTCGCCAGGCAGGATTAGAAAAATTTCCCGGGAATTTTTGATCGTCACCGGCTCGGGTGGCTGGTGCAATTCCAGTGGCGTATTGACCGAATTCAAAAAATTGCTTTCTGTCAAAAAGGTTTTATTTGGCGCGCTCGCAGAATGGGCGATTTCCTTGCCGTCACGCGACTGGATGACGAAATAAAAATTGTTCGGGTCATTTGTGTCGAATAATCCAGCAGCTTGCAGCGGCAAGTGGAATTTAGCTGGCGCGCCGGAATCTCGTCCTGACGGTCCGTCGTCTGAAAGCCGATCCAGCGGCGGAGACCCGAAAGGTTGTCCGCCGAAATCCGATCCGTGCGGCGGCGGTGGATGAAGCGCAGTAACGATGACCCCGACCCGACGATGTAGTTCGTCGTCAATCTGGCGCATCTGCCGCCCCCATTCAAGCTGGTACGCTGTGAAGCCAAAACCCGCGAGCACGACCACAAGAATGAGGCTATGCCAGATTTGCAACCGCCACTTGATGGACTTGAAGAGTATCATTTAATGCAATAACCGTGACCGCGGCGGGTGCTGATAAATTCCGCGCCGAGCTTTTTGCGGACATTGGAAACGTGAACATCCAGCAGGTTGGAAAGCGTCGAATCGTTCTCGTCGAACAGATGTTCGTAAAGCTGCGTGCGCGTGACGACTTCGCCGCGATGCAGCGCGAGAAATTCCACGAGCGAATACTCGCGCGCGGTCAATTCCACCGTCTTGTCCTTGAGCCAAACATTCCGCGCGGCGGTGTCAATTTTCACGTCGCCGATTTTGATGCCGTTGGTGGTTTTGTTCGCACTGCGGCGGATAAGCGCCCGCAGACGGGCGAATAATTCGGACAAGTCGAACGGCTTGACGACATAATCATCCGCACCGGTGTCGAGCCCCTTGACGCGATCCCGTGACTGATCGCGGGCGGTGAGCATAAGCACGGGTGTTTTCTTTGTTTTGCGGAGGCGCGAAAGAATTTCCCAGCCGTCAATGTTAGGCAGCATCACGTCGAGCACGACGGCGTCATAGTCGTAGCTCTCGGCCTTGAACAACCCGTCCTCCCCGTCGGCGGCGGTGTCCACGGCATAGCCTTCCTCGCGCAAGGCCTGGGCTAGGCTGCGGAGCAAATCGGGCTCGTCTTCAACAATCAGGATTCTCATGTTTCCCGTGGTCACGACTGAGTTAACACAACCGTGTGCCGGCGTCACTCTCGCAGAAGCAACCTTAAGGCAAGATGAAGGGATTTCCGGGTTGTGTACTAACCGATTGTTGCCGACTCCCCCAATCAGGATGAAGGCGACGAATTGCGGCATTCGCGCCACAGCCGGATCTGCCGCACGACGATCCGCTGACCGGTGAAGGTGTCGCGCTGGGTGGTAAATTGTTTTTCGGTCGGCGGTTTTCGGCAGACCATTTGCAATCCTGCGCCTCTTATCCCCTCTGAAGTCCGGTTGAAAGATGGTTTTCGGCAAATCTTCCACCTTCACCTCCGCTTAAGGTTCATGTGTTTACGTTGGCAGCATGATGAAGAAAAAGTTCGACATCTGTTGGCCATGGCTGGCCGTGGTGATTGCAGTGGTTCTG
>CAIVKH010000234.1 GCA_903906425.1 uncultured bacterium | reverse complement strand
GGCGGACATGCCCGGCGCCACCGTGCCGCCGTTGGCCGTGACCGTGCCGCCGATCGCGCCGGTGCCGCCGAGCGTGCCGCCCGCGGCGACGCTGACCGCGCCGGTGCCAATCGAGCCGCTGATGATGAGCGAGCCGTTGTTGATCGTGGTGGGTCCGGACCAGGCTTGCGCGTTGTTGAGCGTCTGCGTGCCCGTGCCGAGCTTGACCAGCGCGATGCTTCCCGCGCCATCGGAGATGACACCGGAGAACGTCGCGTTGGCGTTGTCGTTGCCGATGGTGAAGGTGATGTTTGTGGCCTTGCTGTTGATGACCTGGCCGCCGCCGCCATTCTGGTCTGACAACGATCCGACGACCTGACTGCCCGCGCCGGAGAGATCGAGCGTCGCGGAAGGTGCAAGACGAACGAGCGTGCTTGAGGGTAGCGAGTTGTTGACCGGCTGCGATGTGGAAAACGAGAAACCGGAGATCGTCTGGTTCGCAACCGAACCGCCCGTTCCGCCACTGAAGCCGACATATGCCGATGTTCCGCCGAGCCACGTTGAGAGGTTGACGTTCGAGTAAACCATCGTGCTGGTGTTGGTCGTGTTTTGCTCGGAGAGCGTCTGCGTGATGGTGTTCGCGGAAGGATTGTAGGTCAGCGTGAAATTGATCGGATTGCCGCTGTTGAGGACCACGGGCGTGACTGGCGTAAAGGGGACGACGACCGCGCCGTTGGTCGCAAACTTCGTTCCGACGGTATTGTTCGGATAGATGTTGATGGCAACTGCGATGCTGTTGCCGATGCCGGAATAACCCAGGCCGCCGCCCGTTGCCCCCAGCGACGTGGGCGCGTTGTTCTGAAGGATGAACGCCGCCCCGTCGGCGCTCTTGTTGCCCGACGGCGTGTAAGTGAATTTCGCTGTGAAGGCGAGAATCTGTTGCTTGGTCGTGCAGAAGGCGGTGCGGGCTTCGTTGATACTGTTGTCTGTCAGTGTCAGCACATCGCTCGTGATCGGCGTGCCACCGATGGCCGTGTTGTTGACCTGCCAGCCTGTGCCATTGCCACCAAAACCGGCGAGCACCATGCCGCCGATCTTCAGCGTCCCGTTGTTGATGATCGTGGCGCCGCCATAGGTGTTCGTTGCGCTGATCGTCATGAGGCCGCCACCGGTCTTGATGAGCGTGCCGGTGCCGTTTGCGCCGAGGGCGGGATCTTCAAGGATGCCGCTGACACCCAGCGTCGTGCCGCTGGCGACGTTGAATGTCACTCCGCCTGCCGCGCCGAGCTGCACCCTGGGTGCGGCGATGATTGAACTCGCGGTGACGGGAATATTCGTGACGTCAAGGCTCCAGTTGCCGTACGTCGGATTGGGTGTTCCGCCGCTAATCGTACCGCCGCCCAAGGTCAGCGGCCCGGCGATGTGATTCTCCGTGCCATTGGAAGATGTCAGCATACCGGAAAGAAGCGCGATCGGTCGTGTATTGGCTCCAAACAGACCGTTGTTACAGTCCACAAACACCGTGCCGCCGTTGATTGTGAGGCCGGACGACGAAGAGATCGTTCCGTTCGCAGCATTGGAAGAGCCGAGTTCGAGCACGCCGGCGTTCACGATGGTCGGGCCGGTGTATTGTTCTGAATTGTCGAGCGCGAGGGTTCCCGCGTTCACTTTCAGCAGCGTGCCGGCGCCGTCAACGAGTCCCGTCAGAATCAATGTATTGCCGCCGGTGCCGGTCCCCACGGTGTCGAAGGTGTTCGTCAACCCGGATGTGAGCGTGACCGCGCTGCCAATAGTCGCCACGCCGCTGCCCACCGACATGATGCCGCCCTGTAGCGTGATGGCGCGGGTTATCGCGCCGGAGAGGTTCCAGAAATTGAGTGTGCCTGCCGGTCCGACGGTGATGCGCCCCGTGCCACCGGTCACGCTGCCGGTTTGTTCAAACCGGAAGAGGCCCTGGCCGATCACGATGCTGCCGTCGCTGACAATCGGCGTCCACGTGTCAATCGTGTTCGCGTTTGTCTTCGTCAGCGTGGCGCCGCCAAGATTGAAGGATGAGGCGCCGCCGCCATACTGAATATCCCACCGCCCCGTGCCGCCGATCAGCGTGTCGCCGGTCAGGCGCAGATATTGCAGAAATGCCGATGTCGCGCTGCTGTTGATCACCGCGCCGGTTCCCCCGACGCCGATTCCCTGTGCCACGACATGCGCCGTGCCGATGGTCTGGCCGTTCAAATCCAGCGTCGCGCCGTTTGCAACGTTCACCGTCGCCGATGCGCCGCCGAGAGAATTTGTGATGCCGGCCTTGAGCGTCCCGGCCATGACATTGATCGCGCTGCCGTAGGCGGCATTTGTTCCGTTCAACTGCACGATGCTTGACGGGCTGCCGTTGAAGCCGATGAAGACGTTCGTTCCGGTCCCGATGTTCGGCGCATAGATGAGCGTTCCGTTGCCGCCGCCGAGATAGAGGTTCGTGGATGGAAGAGTGATTGCCCCGCTGTAGATCACGGTGCCGCCCGCGGCCGTGAGGCTCCAGTTCGTCAGCGCGGTGACATTGAGCGCATTGGCGGAATTTGTTCCGAGCGCCAGCAACGCGGATGACGAGGCGACGGTCGCGCGCGATGTGAGCCAGTTGATGAAATTCTGGTCGAGCGAATAAGTCGGCCCGATGCCGGCCGCGTCGCCGGCGATGGTGAGCGGGCCGCCACCAATCGCGTTGGTCGAGCCAATGAGCAGGACGCCGTTGCTGATGATCGTGCCGCCAGAATACGTGTTGGTCAGCGAGAGCGTGACGGAGCCGCTGCCCAAAATCGTCAGGCCGCCCGAAGCATTCGATGAAATCGAAACCGTGCCCGCACCCGCCGGGACTGCGAAGCCGCCGCCAACGAGCGAGACGGCCGGCGCGGACGAATAGTTCACGCCGGGGCAGGTGATGAGAATGTTGGTGACCTGCTGGAATGTTGCGCTGTTCGTCGCAACGTCAACGAACGCGACGGCGGTCGCGCCGGTTCCGCCGCCGCCGAAAATCTGGACATACGGCGCGCCGATGTATCCGCTGCCGCCATTCGTGACCAAGATGGACACGACGCCGTTGCCTGGCGGCACTTGCAGGTTCGGAACGATGTTCGCGTTGAAAAGTTGAGAATCAATGATCGCGTTGCCAGAAAAGACATACGCGTTATCAATGGCCTGCGCGCCGGTGCCGAGAAGATTACCGCTCGCGCGCGCCTGCAAGACGCCGCCGGCAAAATTCACCGTGCTCGTCGCGATCACCGTCTGCTTGAAGATGCTTGAGACCTGCACCGTGCCGCCGTCGAGATTGAGGATTGCGGTATTGTTGGAGTTGTTCATCTGGATGTTCGGCGCGAAAACCGAGCCGCCGGAAATCGTCCACTCGTTGCGCGAGCCGACGGACCATCCGGGCACGAGATTGTTGACGTTCGTCAGCGTTCCGCCCGTGACAAAGACAACGCCCGTCGAGTTTCCGCCGGTGTTGTTTCCCGACAGGAAATTGTTTGCGATCTGCGCATGCGACCCGCCGGACTGATAGAACAGGCCGAGCCCGCCGCGCGACTGCACATAGGCCGAGTTCGTCGAGCTGCCGGCGCTCCGGGAGAAAAATCCGTAGGCGCCATAGTTGTTCGGGACGTCAATCTCCGCGCCGAAGACCATCGAGCCGCCGTTTTGATAGAACGCCCCCGCGCTTCCCGCCGCGTTGCCGACATAGAGGTTGCCCGCCGCATCAATCAAGCTCGACCCGCCCTGCAGCGCAAAGACGCCGCGGTCGCCGGCGACGTTGCCCACGATGTTCGCGGTGTTGGTGTAGGTCACGATCGTCGCGTTCAGCGCGGCCAGAAGGCCGTTGTTCACGATATAGCCGCTGTTGAGCACATTGGAATTTCCAATGATTGGAAGTGTGCCGGGGCCAGTTTTCCAAAGACTGGAACAGAGGATGGCGGAGCCAATGTTGTTGGTGACGACGAAAACATTCGTCGCGCTCGCGATGTCGAAACCGCCGACGAACGTCGGCCAGTTCACCGGGTGCGTGTCGATGTTCGCCAGCGTCGTGCCGGCAATTTGCAGCAGGCCGCCGTCAAAGGTGAGCGGCCCGGCCGGCCCGCCGAGGCCCGCCTCGTCCGTGAAGCCGATGCGGCCGCCGCCGAGGATGATGTTGGTCATCGAGTTGACGCCGGAGAGCGTGAGCGTGCCCTGGCCGAGCTTGCGCAGCGCGCCGGGGCCCGTGATCGTTCCGGCAAATGTCGTGTTGTTCGTCTGCGCAACGGTCAGCACGGTATTGCTGATGATGATCGCGGCGGACGCGTCGCCGCTGATCGCGTTGACGCCCGGGCCCGAGCTGGTGACGCCGCTGGAGAGCCGGTTGGTCGTGCCGCCGGGCAGCGCGACATCCGCATAAACTTGGTAAAAGCCCGTGCCCTGATAAAACGCCAGCTCGATGTCGTGCGGGCCGGCAGCCAGGAAGACCGTGCCGGATTTCGGCGTGCCGATGCCCTGGTAAAAATTGTTGTACACGACGGTATTCCCGTCCATCCACAGCATGTTGCCGTCGTCGCTGGCGGTGTCAAAATAGTAGGTTCCGCTTGTCGGCGCGTTGAACTTCCCGCGCCAGCGAACTTCGTAGTTCAAAGTGGCGCTGAATGTCGGCCAGGTTCCCGCAACGGCCCCGTTGAAATCAAAATTCGTCGGCGACCCGCCCGCGATCGCCGGGCCCATCGGGAAATTATAGAGCAGCCCCGGGCTCAACAGGCCCAGCTGCGCGCTCAGCGTCGTCGGCAGCATGAAATTCGGGCTCCCGTTATTCACGTTCTGCGGCGTCACCGCGTAGTATTCACCCAGCAGCCCCGGCCCGCTGACGGCGATGAGCGTCGCGCCATTCGTGAGATTCACCGGCGCGTTCAGCGCCCCGCCGCCCGCGATGGTCACGACGCTCGTGTTGATCGTGGACGGCCCCGTGTTGATGCTGTTGCCGCTCAATTGCACGGAGCCGGGCCCGTTCACGATGAAGCCGCTCGGAACGTTCACATTGTTTCCCGCGTTGCGGCCGTCTTCAAAGCCCGTCGAAACCACGAGGTCGGGTTTCGGGTCGCCGGTCACATCCGCCACATTGAAGACCGTCACGCCATTCGTCAGGTTGTTGCCAAGCTGGACCTGGTTGTACGCGTTGGCCGCCGTCGTGCCCGAAATCAGCGACGCACTCGCACCGCTCACAGTGACCGTGCCCTTGATCTGGTACGCGCCGAACGTTGCGTTGCTCCCGCCGTTCGCGCGCAGTTCGCCACCGTTCAGCGCCAGATTGTTCAGCGTGGTGAGGAAGTTCGTGTTCTGTATCAACCCGCCCTGGTTGACCGTGACCGCGACGGCCGGAACACTTGAGTGAACGCCAAACGTGTCGCCGCGGCTGAACATCATCGAGCCGTTGCTGTTCACATTGATCGCGCTTCCCGCCGCGCTGCCGTTGCTGAACACCGTGCCGATGGCGGAGAATTGGAGCGTGCCCTGATTCACATTCACCGGCCCGGTGAAAACATTTGTTGTCGTCAGATTCAATACACCACTGCCGGATTTTGCCAGACCCTGCGCACCGTTCAGCACCGAGGAAATCGTCGCCATGTTCGTATTCACCATGATCGTCGGCGGGACGCCCGAGGTCGTGACCAGGTTGAAGATACTGCCTGTCACGGTCCAGTTGTTCGTCGGGGAACCGAAGACCATGTTGCCGAGGTCCTGCACGGGCGACGCGTTGGTCACCACGCGGTCGGCGGTGATCGCGTTGACGAAATAGGCCGTCGCGTTCGTTGACTGGGCGATGTTCAAACCCGCCCAGTTTGCAGCGACGCCCCAGGCCCCGCCTGCATCAACCGCCCACGACCCATCAAGCGGAGCGCCCGTAAGGCCGGCCACGGCATTCAACACTCCGGTGCCGGTGAAGAAATTCGTATTGATGAACGTCGCGCCGCTGCCTGCGCCGCCCCATGTTCCCACCGGCTGCGCAACGCCATTGATGGCGATCGAACCGACCGACATCGTCAGGCCGTTCGTCAGGTTCACCCGCGCAAAATTCGTTCCCGATGAGACCAGGTTCAGCGAGGCGTTCGTCGCCAGCGCGGAGGCCGATTCCAATGTCAGCGTCGCGTTGGAATTCACCGTGATCAGCGTGCTGGCCATCGCGCCATTCGTGCCGATGTCGAGCGTCCCCGCGTTGACATTCACGGCCCCTGTCAGCGTGTTCGAAGAGGTCAGCCTAAGCGTACCCAATCCGGATTTGCTCAGGACGCCCAATCCCGAAATCACATTGGTGATCGTGAAAACATTGGCCGCCGTCGCGATGTCGAAACCGCCGCTGAACGCCGGCCAGTTTACGGGGCGCGAATCGAGGTTTTGCAGGGCTGTGCCGGTCACCTGCAGCGTGCCGTTCGAGAAGAAGACGCCGCCGCCCGCCGCGCCGAGATTCGCGTCTGCGCTGACGCTCAGCGTTCCGCCCTGCAAGACGAGGCCGCCAAAAAATGTATTCGTGCCGCTGAAAATTTGCGCCGTGATTCCGTTCGCCCCGCGGATCAGAACCTGCCCCGCGCCGCCGATGGAACCGCTGAACGTTTGCGATGCGCCGCCGAGATCGAGCACAAGGCCGGGCGTCGCGGTGTTTGTCACCGTGCCCGCTCCGGCGAGATACGCGATGGCCTCGCCCTGGAAATTCATATCGAACACGCCGCCGGCATTCGCCGTGATGACGCCCGTGTTGATGATCACATTCGCGTTGCCAAGCTGCAGCGTGCCGCCGCTGTTGATCGTGGCGTTATTGCGCAGCGTTCCATCCGTGACCGATCCCTGCGCAAGCAAGACGCCCGCGTTGATGCTGATGGCGCTGGTCATGCCATTCGTGACGGTCTGCCCGATGACCAATGTTCCCGTGCCGACCTTCGTGAATCCACTGCCTGCCGCAAAGCCGTTGATGATCGAATAGGTCGCGCCGCCCGCCACGTCAATCGCGCCCGCGCCGACCAGCGAGATGATGTGCCTGTTCGTGAATGTCGCCGTCGCCTGCAGCGTGCCGTCGGCGTAGAGCGATACGAGCGTGTTCGTGAAGCTGAGACTCGCATCGGAATTGATCGCGAGCGTTCCGCCGTAAATCAGCGTCGGCCCCGTGTACTTGTTGTTGCCCGCAAGAATCTGCGTGCCGCCGCCCGCCCCCATCACCGTCACGCCGACCGCCCGGTTCGTCGTCCCGGCATCCGTGATCACGCCGCTGAAACTATTGCTCACGCCTGCGGACGGCGCGAACACAAGCGTCGCCGGAACGGCCGCGCTGTTCGTCACCAATCCGCCGCCGCCATTGTTGTCCGCAAGCGACACGATCGTCTGGACCGTTCCGTTGAGATCGAGCGTCGCCGCGGGCGCAACCGCGACGGTCGTCAGCGGCAGCGTGCTCGAATAGGCGAAGCTGAAATTGCTCACCTGCTGCGTTGCCGTCTGCCCGCCGGTTCCGGCGCTGAACCCGATGTACGGCGCGCCGAGCAGAAGCGTCGTGAGATTCATCACCGCGTTCGTCGTGTACGTGTTGGTCGTGTTCTGCTCCGCCAGGAACTCCGTCAGCGTCTGCGACGCCGCATTGTAGCTCAGCGTCACATTCACCGGATTGTTCGAAATGAGATTCACCGGCGCGACCGGCGTGAACGGAGGCGCGACACCGCCGCCGCTCAAGAACTTCGACCCGGTCGTCTGCGCGGCATAGATGTTGATGGCCAGCGCGACGCTCTGCGTGATGCCGCCATAACCGAGGCTGCCGCCGCTCACACCCAGCGCATTGGTCCCGCGCCCGTCGTTCTGCAACATGAACGTGATGCCGTCCGCGCAGTTGCCGACCGCGTTGGTTTCCCAATAGGTGAACTTCGCGGTGAACCCGCCCATGAACGGCAGCCGTTTCGTATAGAAAGCCGTCCGCGCCTCGCTCGTGCCATAATCCGACAGCGTCAGCACATCGTTTGCGAACGGCGCAACATTCGTGGCCTGCGCATTGTTCACCTGCCAGTTCAGCCCCGTCACCCCGAAGCCGGAAAGCGTCGCCACGCCGCCGCCGAGCCTCAGCACGCCGTTGCTCACCACCGTCGGGCCCGAATACGTCTCCCCGCCGCCGAGCGCCAGCGTCCCCGCCCCGTCCTTCACCACCGTACCGCTTCCCGCCAGCGCCGCGCCCACCGACACACCGCCCGCCGCCACATACAACTCCGACAGCCCCGCCGCCGTCGAAAACGCGAGATTACTTCCCGCCAGCGCCCACACATTCGTCCCCGACGGCCGGAAAATCAGATGCCCGATCAACTGCCCCGGCAGATCATTCGTCACCGTCCACGGCGCCGTCACCGTATTGGTGAACCACGCCGTCGCATCCGTGCCTGTCGCCGCGACGCCGCCGGCCCAGTTATTCGGATCGCTCCAATTTCCGCCCGCATTGTTCGACCACGAACCATCCGCCGCGCGCAGCGCCAGCGGCGACAACGAAAGCGCAAGAGCAAGAACGAGGGAAAAACATTTCATGGCAGTCATCCTCAATTGGAATCAAATTGAGTGCGGATACTACCAGACGCCCGCCCGCTCGTACACCACTCAGCGGCGAAATTTTCCGAACCGCCCCCGCGAATTTCCGAAACGCACCTTCCAATCATTGGAGAACACCGAACCCGCAAACCTCCAACCATTGGAAACACTGGGAGCGGCGACGTCCCGTCGCCGGTATGGGAGCGGGGGCATCATGCCCCCGAGGGCGGCAAGATGCCGCCCCTCCATGAAGACTTCCAATCAATGGACGTGCCGGTTCCAATCATTGGAAACACTGGGAGCGGCGCCGTCCCGTCGCCGGTATGGGAACGGGG
>CAIVKH010000233.1 GCA_903906425.1 uncultured bacterium | reverse complement strand
GCGCAGCGACCATTCGATGAGGTTGTTGATCATGGAAGCTTCCGCTCGGTTTCGCGAAGTACTCCACAATGACAAGTCATCACGCTCCGGCCACACTTGCATCTTTCAGACATAGTCCTCCTCGTATCTTCCGCCCGAGACACTTCTTCTCGTGCTTTCCAATCATTGGAAGTCTCCGGGGCCGGAGTTTCCAATCATTGGAAACTTGCGTGCTTCATTTCTTATCCCCCGCCACGAGCGCCATCTCGAAATTGACTTCCTCCCCGCACGTCAGCATCTCCGAACCGTAGAATGGATTCGCCAGCGGTCCATTCATCTGCATCCAGAGTCCTGGTTTTGGCGCCATTGGACAGTGGTAGATCTTCACCTTTTCGAACGCCAAGTTATCCTGCTTTAGCTCCTTCACAAGATTGACCAGTGCCGTGGTGAACGGCAGAAACGCTTTGCGGGCGTCGGCGAGTGTCTTCGGCGGAGTTTGTGGACTTATGTGTTCTGCGACTGGCTGAAGAAGCGCCATCCAGCGCGCCGTTGCTCCCAATTCCTTCCGGACCTGTGTCATCATGGACGGAAGTTTCGCCATAGATTCGTTATATGCCTTGATATCATCGGCGGCCAGCGCCCGGCTTACACCGCCGGCGGCCATGAGAAGTGTCTCCAGATTCTGACATTGGGCCGCGGTCAGTTTGCCTGAAGCCGCGGTTTTCGCCGCTCGTGCGTCCGAGAGTTCAGCATTGCGCAGTTCGGCCATTCTGACGAACATGGGTCCCTCCATATTTCGTCTTCCACCGTAAGGCACGGGATCGGATGACTCAGAGGGCGGCGAACGCCATCGCGTTCGCTTGTTGCCCGGATCCGCAGCACTGGACGACTGCGAGGCATTGTATAACTTGTTCGAAAGTTCCTTTGCGTGAGAGTCGGGTAAGGGATGGGGTGATGCCTCCCCGGCGTCCATGGCTATGAGGCTCTGCCCGGGCTGCGCAGGCGCAGCATCCGCGGACATGGATTGCGCCGCAGCCGTCGCTGATGATGCAAGGTCTATAGCATCTTCTCTGCTCGCGCCGTTCTGGCTGAACTGCGCCTGTGCATCCAGGAGGACGTTGCCGGATGTTACAACTTGTTCACCTTCTTTCAGGCCGGATAGGATCTCGCACAACTCGTCACCTTGCCGGCCAAGCTTGACTAACTTGCGCTCGTAGGCATTGCCGCCCTTGTCAACATAGGCGCAGGCCGAGTCCCCGAGGTTTAGAATTGCCGACCGCGGGACCACAAGGACGTTTGGCACCTCCGCTTGCACAACCCCCTCGGCATACATTCCAAATTTGAAGAGCCGTTCCTTGACCCCGTTTTGCTCGCTGACGGAATTGTTGATATCCGCGCGTACTTTTACCGAGCGCGTTGTGTTGTCCACAAGAGGATCGATGAACGTTACAACCGCCTCGAACGTCTTGCCGGGAATGGCGGGCAATGAGACGAAGACCTTCTGTCCCATCCGGAGCCACGGAAGTTGCCTCTCGTAAACGTCAAAGCGGAACCAGAGGACTGAGGCGTCGGCAATGGTGAAGAGCCGCTCTCCTTCCGCAACATACTGGCCTTTTGCGACATTGCGCTCTATAACCGTACCGCCCAGCGGCGCGACAAGGTCGTTGAAATACGGATCCGCATCGCCTTTTTGCATTGCAAGTCCGCCTGTGGGGTCGCGCTGCAGGGATGAGCGTTGGGCGCGCACCAGATAGCGGTACTTTTGCTGGGTCAATTCCGGACTATAGAAGGTCAGCAGTCGCTGTCCTTCGCGCACTTCGACTCCGATATAATCAATTGCGGTCTCTTCAATTCGTCCTGAAGCCGGCGCAGAGATGATCGTCTTTCTGGTTTCGTTGGGTTCGAATACTCCGGCCACACGCAAGGTGCGGCGCAGGCTCTGTCGCCTGGCCGGCTCGGTCTGTACATTGAGCACAGTGACATTGTTTGAGCTAAGTGCCGTCACACTGTCACCACCAAGGCTCTGCTGCCCTTCGTAGATGGGCGTCAGAGCCATGCCGCAGATGGTGCATTTTCCCGGCTTATCGGCTTTGATCCAAGGATGCATCGAATCCTGATAGAAAAGGACCCGCCGCACTTGGATATGCGAACGCGAATCTGCCCACCACCCCCAAACAATGCAGCAGCCGATTGTGCTGAAGCTCAGAAAGGCGATGGCTGTTAGGGTTCTTTTCATGGCGTCTCATTCGATCGTGATGTTTGAGGCCAATGAATTACCCACGATAACACTAACCTTGCTGCCACTCTTAAGAACGCCGCCCTTGTTTCCGACCATGGCGAAGTAAGTCTTGCCTGCGGTAAGCCTGTTTCCGGTGGCGGGAAAGGCCCCTTCTTTGGGTGGGGTGAGCATATAGAGTCTTGCTTTGGTCGCCGGGTCATAGATATAGGCCCAAGTCACGCCGGTGGCCAGAGGCGCCACTTTGTTGGGATCAATCACCTTGTACCGCAAGTGGACCATGGCATTCCCCATCGCAAGGCTCATTCCGCAGACCTGAATGCCCCACCTTTCTTCCAGGCTTGGCGCATTTGTTGACGGAAGGGGACCGGGATTAGGCTTGCGCACGGAGGCAAGTATTGAAGCGGGCGCTCCGCGAGGAGCGGGCGTCACCCGGTGCCAATCAACTGATTTCCAGGCGGCTTTCTTGGCTGCTTGAGGCTTCGCCGGTGCCGCGGCCGTCGAAGGCGCCTCAATCCCGGGCGTGGGCTGGCCATTCAATTTGGCATCCATATTGGTTCTTATCAACCATATCAGAATCATAAACGCAGATGGCAAGAAGATGAGAAGGCCCACAACGGACGGTCTCATGCGATTCGACGGATCACAGGTTTTCATGTTGTCCTCCCTTCGGCGGCGTCTGCGATGCAGGTGGGCTGTGTGCATACTGGCTTGGCGTTGGGGAATGGAATGGCAAATGTGGATCACCGAGCAGGGTGATGCCGTAGTAACACCAGCGGTAAGTCATGGCACCTCTATTTTCGATCTGACCAATCATGTCCTCTTTACTGCATTGGGTTGCCATTCCAAGGTTCACGTGACCACGTCGGAGCAATTCCTCGAACAGCTTCGCCTCGAATTCACCGCTGTATTCCCACGGATATTGTGGATCGAACCAGCCGGCGCGCGCATTCAAAACTGCGGCGAACGCTCCATACCGGCTGCCATTGATCAGCGCCTCGCCGATGGAATCCGGCCAGAACTTGCCGTGATCGAATTGGGCGGCGTTGCACCCTACGCTGCATGCAAGAAACGGCGATTGATTGGTCAACCGCGCCAAATCGGGCGTGTGCATTCGCATCAAGATGTCGGAATTGCCATAACCATTATAAAGGACGACATGCGGTGAACGGTTCATGGCTGCCAGCGCCTCCGTCCGCGTCCATTGTGGCAATTTCTGTGGCGCGTCATGCAGAAAGTCCAACTTGAAACCGTCCAGCAGCGGACGCAACGGCGTGTACATTTCATCGCCTTGGCACGGGCCTGATGGAAAATCGCCCAGATAAATGGCCATCAGCAAGGCATTGGTAAGATTGACCGTGGTTTCTGTTTCATAGCGGACCGACTTTTCAACAAAGGTCTTAACTTGTGCTGCATTTGCCACCGGTGCGCGTCCGACATAGACCTCCGCCAGCAGGTCCACATCGCCCCCGTGATCGCCATCCGTGGCCTCACCCCAATGCCTGTCGCCGTTGCCATTCCAGCAGCCGTCAAGGCATGCATAGTACAAATCAGTCGGTAAATAGGAGTCCATGGCTGAGAGGCCTGTTGGCACGAATGCGTACCGGCAGGGAATAACCGTTGTGTTTCCGCCAAGCAGCACATAACTGACGCCCCATGTGGTGTAGCTTTGACGGATATAGTTTCGTACCTTCTCTGGAACATCACGACCCGGGACTGTGTTGGTAATCGTTTCCATTGTTGCGATCTTGATAGACAACCCATCATGGATCTTGCGATCCAGCAGTGGCTGAAATGCGGGGGCGAGATTCCTGCTGGTGATCAGCAGATAGTCGAATGAGGCATTTGGCGGCGTCTCACTCGCGGAAAGCGTGTCCGCATCCGCTCGAATAGATTCAGGGTTGTCTACGAATGAGGCGACCTGTATTGCTGCTTGTCTTTGCGAGGGCGGACGGACCGTCGGCTCCGACAACCCCGACACCGGTGTCAGTGACAAATTCAAGGTCACCTGCGGCGAGAATAGCAACCGGCCGCTTAGTGCCTTGTATTGGACCGGGAACATCCGCACCAGCGCAATGTCATATCCCGCCATTCTTTGAACTGAAAGAACTTCCGCGGATGCTGTAGGATACAGGTTGTCAGAGGCATAGATAAACCGGTTGTCCCTCGATGTGGATGGAACCTTCGCGCGCGGCGGATGTGAATTCGGTTGGCCGGCATATTCGATCGGCTGCTGCACTTCGAGTTTCTGCGGCTCTGACAACGGGACAACCTCCGCCTTCTCGACCGTGAAGCCCGCCGGAATAACCAGGCGGGCTGTTCGGAAAGGCATCGCAGGTTCTCCAATCCGATGGAGTTGCCCGCAGCCCGTAATGCTTAAACGGATATGGTCGCCACTTGTTTCAATCTGCGGCGGGTCGAACTTATATGTGGCAGATATTGTTTTAAGTTCGGCCGACTGAGCTGCAACAACCAGGAAGCACACACTCCACCACAGGACGGCGCGTTTTGTGCCGTTCAGGTTTATGTTTCTTCCGTATTGTTTGACTGCTCCCATTGGATTCATTCCACGACGAGGTCCTCCAGCTTGAAGTCCCCCGCGGTTATGGTCACTTTGTCCCCGCTTTTCACGTGATGCCGCGTATTGGCAAACAGCATGAAATAGATCTTCCCGGCAACCGGTTGCTTAACTGTCTGGCGCAATTGGCCCACCTTCGGAGTATCCGGCACAATCAGCTTTGCTCCGGTCGCCTGATTCACAAGCGTAGGCTTGATCTCGGGCTTGGTTAGGAGCCCCGCCTTGGCAGGAGCGAGGACTTTGTAGCGAAAATCCACCATGTTACCACCCGCGGAGAGGAATAGGCCGGAAACCTGGATTCCCCATTTCTGCGCGATCGTTTCGGCTGGATTGGAGCTTGTTTCTGCCGTCACTTCTTTTGACGATGGGACCACCGTCTGTTCCGCGGCACAGGCAATTGTGGCCGCCATACAGATTCCCGAAAGCACCCGGCCTCCCAGCTGGAAGAATCGTCGGATCCCATTTGTGCCTATATTCATTACCGTATTCATTGAACTTTCCTTTCTAAGGAACAACGCCCCGCATCGGTCAGCATCACTGTCTGTTCGAGCTTCCCACCAAATGGACTTATGCCCGACGGACAGCCCGGGATTGTTCCCGATAATCTCTGTCAGCTGGCTGACCGGTCTCATTTTCTTCGCCTCTTCCTCGATTGCAGTCCTTATCCTCGTAGTTTATCTCAAGCAGGTCATCCCGGGTTCCAATCATTGGAGATATTCGGTTTCGGTTTTTTCCAATGATTGGAAATCAGGAATATCAATGCTCCGCTGCGCATTCAAATCCCAATCAATTAACCTTTGCATGAATCGCTCTTCTTGGATGGGTTTTCTCTAAGGTCCGACCGTGATGGTTATGCTCCAGGCCGAGATGATGCCGTCGTTGGCAGTTATGGGTATATCTTGTGCGACGTCATTCACGTAGAGCCTCCAGCCGGCTGCTGTCGTCTGCCTGTATCCAACGAAGCTGACCAGATTGGTTGCATAGGGAAGCGCCGGTGCCGGAGACGGGAAGGCCACGATCGGCGTCGTGACTGTCGGCTTGTATGTTCCGGCATAGAGCGGGAAGATTGTTGAAACCGCGGAGGGAGCCGCATCGTCAAACGTCAGCACCATGTTCGTGACACCGTAGGAATACACTCCGACGGTGGGTGTCTCGAATGGTTGTTGGACGGGTCCCAAGCCAGCCATGATCTCAATCTTTCGGACGCCGGATCCGTTGGGGGTTGTCAGCAGAACGTTCACGTCATAGGGTTCGGCATGCGTGAGCGTGAGACTGATCGTGGCATATTTCACGCTACTGCCGGTGAACGCCGGCACACCGGCTGTCAGTGCCGGGTATTGCGAGGGCGTGCCCCCTGCTATTGGAATAGACGTAACGGGTGAGCCAGCAAAGCTCTGAACGACCGTCAGTGTCGCAACAGAACTTGTCACACTGCCAAAGCGATTCCCGACGATAACCCGGTATGATCCCGCATGGGCCACCGTGATGGCAACCGAGCTTCCGGAGGCGACGATCAGGCTGGGATTGGTCACGCCGCTGAATATGGCACTGGCCCCGCTACCATTGGCCAGGTTGACCCAGGCTGTGCCGTTGAATCTCTGCCATTGATAAGTCGGCGACGGGAAGCCGACGGCAGTGACTGTGAAGTTGGTCAGAGCTGCACCCGCATTCATCACTATGCTCGTGGGCTGTGCGGTGATTGTCGGCTTGTTCGTCGCAATGGCCAGTGAAGCCACCGAACTGGTGACGCTGCCGGCTCCGGGGTTCGCACTGGAAACAACTACGCGGTAGTTGCCGTTGTTGGCCAAGTTTGTGGTCGCCGTGGAGCCAAACACAAGCGCGTTGCCGGTGACACCTGTGATTCCGGCGTTCGTCACCGTGCTCCAGATGTGTGTGACCGTGTTCGTCTTCTGCCACAGATAGCTCAACGCGCCGCTGGCCTGCGCTGTTGCGGTGAGACTTGTGGACTGTCCAAAGTTCGCAAAGGTACTTACAGGCTGCGTGAGAATTTGTGGTCCTACAGGAGTCACTGTCAGCGTGGCCCCGCTGCTCGCCGTTGGAGCCGCTCCGGAGCGACTCACGACAACACGGAATACGTTGCTGTTGTCTTGCGCATAACGAACACTGAACGTGTAGCTGGAACTTGTGGCACCAGCAATGGTCGTGAAGGTAAGGTTCGTCGGCGGGTGCCGCTGCCATTGATAGGTCAGGCCGCTTCCTGCTGCCACCACCGAGAAGGTTGCGTTGCTGAAATCTGGCACGGTCGTGCCTATTGGTTGCGTTGTGATGACCGGAGAAAGGGGTGTGACTGTCAAGATTGCGCCCGCGCTGGTCGCGGGACCGCCGGGACCATCAACCACCACGCGATAACTGCGGCCATTGTCAGTTGAGTAGTTTGCAGTGAAAGTATAGCTTGAGTTGGTGGCTCCAATGATGTTTGTACCGTTCTTCTGCCATTGATAGGTAATGGCTGCGGGTCCGAGATTGGTCACCGAGAACGTCGCATTTGAACCGTCAACCACGGTCACCGGCGTGGGCTGGGTGACAACAGTCAATGTCGCGGCATCGCTAAACGTACTGAAGGTGCCGTCAGTCACCAGAACCCTGTAGCTGCCCACGTTGACAGCGCCGACTGCGGCAATGGTGTAGGTGTCTGCCGTGGCTCCCGCAATGTTCGTTCCGTTCACCTGCCATTGATAGCTCGGAATTCCGACGTGACTGGCAATCACGCTGAACGTGGCGCTCTGTCCGACAAACGCGATTTTGTTGACGGGCGAAGCAAGCACAGCGGGAGCGGCCGCGGCGACATTGGAGGCGCTGACCGCGAGATAGGCGAGCATGCCGCCTGGGGTTTGTGTCGCATTAACAAGGCCGAGCCGCCGGTCATAAATTGCATTCGTCCCCGGGCTCGTCGGGATCCAAAGCGCATCCACTGTCTTGAGAGCCGGCATGAACGAGGCCGAGGTGCTCCGAGGGTAGGGAGCCTGCTGGCCATCTTCACCAATCAACTTGAAGTCACCCGCGTTGTTAAGCGTTGGCACATGGGCGTCCATGCCTGCATTGAGCATGCGCAAAAGAATGGTTGACCCTGCCGCGCCTGCATATATCGGAGGCAGGCCGTTGGTGAATGGCCGGCCATTGACCATGAAGTACTGGGCATAGGATCGTATGGTGCTGGTCATGCTCTTGACCGCCGGAATTGCGATCCCCGCGTTGGCCAGGCCATCCTGCAACAACAGCCGGTTCATCCTAATCATGTATCCGTTGTACGGAATGCCAGAAAGGGGCTGGTTGACTTCTGGTGCGGACAGGAGCGCGGTGATAGTCGCCGGGGACAGGCTGCTGTCCGCAATAAGATCCGGGTCATAGATGGATGAGCCCCCTACAACGGTGTTGAGATCGCTGACCAGATTTGAGGGGTCGCCGGAAAGCTGGCTTGCCACGAACGCCGCAAAGGGATCGGCAGAACCGGAGATCTGTGCGATGAACGCGGCGGCATTTGTGAAATCCGCCGCGAAGAATGACGGCCCCGCGCCGAAACTTGATCCTGCAACCGCGTCGTGAACATCTGGATCAATTTCGCTGAACAACAAGGTTGCCGATGAACTGAAGGGCACGCCAGGATATGCCGCAGGTCCCGGTGCCACGACCGCAAGCGCTCCATATAGGCCCATCTGCATCTGCACCGATGGATGCGAACCGCTGTGATAAAGGAATGTGCCGTCCTGAACACTGGTCCAGACATAGGTGGCCTTGCCGCCAAGCGGCGCGGCTTCGCGCGTGAAGGACCTGACGCGGTCATCATACGCACCGCCGGTGTGTTTAACCGGATCAAGACTGTCGTATGCGTATTGTCCGGGGATGACTATTGAGACGTGCTCCGGCAGCGTGTTCTGCAGATGGATCGTGAGCGTTTCGTTGGATGCGACGCTCAGTTGCGGTCCTGGAACCGTGATTACGCCGTCACCCAGACTATCCGCGGAATCTTTCGCGAAACCCCACATCACCACCTGCCTGCCGTCAGGCATGGTGTTGGTTATCGCGCCGGTCCGAAGCCAGAACTCCGCCCCCCAAGTTGTGCCAGCGGTGATCATGCCGGCCGCCACCATGATGAGTCGCGTCGCGTTTTGCATTCTAGAGATGTTCATAGTGCATACCTCTCATTACAAGTTTCACATTAGTTTGACCACGGTATGACAAGCAACATGGTCAGCATGCCGCCCGGGAAGACGTTGTTGTTGACGATTTCGCGCTCGTTATGCGAGTGCCACATATATATGAATGCACCGGTCGGATCGAATCCTCCAATATTCGGCGGCAATGCCGCTGCCACCCCAAAGAACGGACTTCCGCCGTACCATTCGCCAAAATCCATGTCTGCCTCATTCGGCAACATCACGGGGAAAGGCTTTCCATGATCATTTGGATCTTCGTATGCCCGCAATGGATCACCGGGCGCATGGCCATACATGTCCCAGCCAAGACCCTGGCCGGTCCAAGTGAAGATGGCATCCGTGGTTTCACCGGGATACGTCGGAATAGTGAAGGTCAGGTACGACAAATCGGCGTTCGTTGCCGTCGGACTGCTTTGCAACAGTCGGCCATTGCGGGCGATGTTACGCGCATGATTCGCGTGATGATGAAAGGGATGGCCGTCGTGTCCGGCACCCACCATGCGCATGAGAAGATTCTGGCCGGGATGAAGCATGGGAGAGGCATCGTAAGGCTGCGCCGGCAGGGCTTTACTGAAGGCAATCATCATGTCGTCAGGAGCTGTCCGGCCATTGATGAACCAGTAATTGGCGAAGCGCGCCGTCGTGTCTATGACCGGATTGAACGCTGGATTGCCATTCCCCGTGTATGCCTCCCGCTGGTGTTCCACATCGTCGTGAATTGTCGGATCCATGTCGGTCAGCAGGAAAAGGAACTCCTGATCAAATGCCGAATCACCCGTTCCGTAGGCTTTCCACGTCGCAGTATTTGCACTGTCGAAGCCCGCCGGTCTGACAATCAGGGCGCCCACCATACCCATCTCAATCTGCAGATCCTGCCGCGTCCCACTGTTGTACAGGTACGTGCCCGGTTGACTCGCAATGAACGAGTAAGTGACCGTTCCCGTCGTGGTGCCGACCATGGCCGGAGCTTCGGCTGTCAGCAGGCCATTGGTGCCCCCGCCGGCCGTCACCTGCTGGCCTGGAAATACCAATGAAACGGGGAATGGCAATGTATTATTAAGGGTGACAGTAACGGCGTTGCTTTGGTCAACAATCAGGGTTGGCGCCGGATATTGCATCGGACCACCGCCATTGGCCAGCGACCAGACATATACACTGGACCCCTCAGCCGTGCTGATATGTCCTTCCATGGCCGTCAGCGTGAAGGCCGGGCCGGTTATTCCGTCCACCAGGTGGTTGCCCATGTCATTGGTCGTTACATTTATCCATTCCGCTTTTGCCGCGGTTGTCAGCAGAGCCAGCGCCGCCAGCAAGCATCCCGCCCCCAAATTTATTTTCTTCGTTTTCATGTTGATCCTTTCCCGTTCCAGATGATCGTGGCTGATTGTACTCATGGTGTGATAACGATGTGTGTCATCAAGCCGCCATAGTCCTCCTGATCGTTGCTCAGTTGAGTGAAGCGTGTACTGTAGAGGAAGTAGGTGCCCGGCTTGGTATTCGTTGTGTCGAGTATCATGTCCATGGTTTCACCGCCGCCTGTCGTTACGGACGTCGTCCTATAGTAGAGATTCTTTCCGTCCGGTCCACGGAGCAGGCGGGCGTCTTTGGCCACGACCGTCATGGGGATGCCCAGAACAGTCAAAGTATAGAAATCCGTCTCCGACACATTCGAGAGGCGCAGCAGAATCCTCTGCCCTTTCTTGGCCGTGATCAGCGTATCGACCTCCTGCGAATATTTCCCCAAAGAGTTGAGTAGTGAATTGGTGTTGATGGTGTCCGGGTATCCCCGGCCATTGAACAACGGATATGTATCGAACAGGGTTGCGAAGGCCGGCGGTTGAATCGCGATTTCCTGGTCGTGGAAGTAGTGGTCCAGTCCGGTGATTTGAATTGGTTTTTCGACATCAAACTCCGTTGATCCATCTCCATCGTTATACGCATAGCGGTATCCAGCCTGATGGGTGGTACCCTTGCCTGGAGGCAGGTGCGCCAATGGTGTTCCAACCGGAATGTTATTCTGACGTGACTCTACCCAGAGGTTGCCGATCATGCCTTGTTGCATGTGCTCGGTGGCCTCGACATGGCAGTGGTAGAAGTATGTGCCTTCGATTTGAAGCTTATAGAAGTACGGGATCGTGGCACCTTCGAGCACCGCGACGGATGCCAGCGGCATACCGTCGAAGATTGGTGCCGCGTTCGGGAACCCGTGGAAATGGATCGTGTGCGGATCAAAGAGGTCGGGCCGGTACGCAAATCCGACGTTGGCCAGATCCAGATGGAACTCCTGATCCTGTTTCACCACCATGGTCGGTGCCGGTAGGTCTGCGTGCGCGAGGGCGTTAGCGAAGACCTTGTCCGGTCCAAGGTTTGGATCATTGCCCGGATTGTTGGCCGTCGCCGTCTGGTTGTCGAAACCGAAGCAATATAGTTCCGTGCCGTCAGCCATCTCCGAGAAGCCGTCGCCGCACACGAGGAATGTGTAGGCCACATCCGGGTCGTACCAGCGGCGTATGTCCGTAAACCCATCCTGCAACACAGAGCGATCCAGCAATTGGACGGCCAGTCTGCGATCGGTGATCGGCGACATCACTACAGGCGTGATCGGCGATGAATTGAACAGGTGTGTTGATCTCGTTGATGGTGTGTAACCCGGCTGTCCATTGACGATGGCATAAGCGGTGAGGAAATTGTCCGAAATCCCAAGCGGGTTCCCACTTTGAGCTCCAAGTATGTTATTGTTCAAATCTTTGATGACCATGGCCAGCATGTCTTCGTCCGTTGGTTCATAGAATCCAGGCTGAACGTACTTCACCCATCCTCCGTTCCAGAGCGCGAGGAGCGATTTCGTCGTATATTCGGGCGCAGGCGGTTCCTCGCCATCCGAAGGTGGCGGAGGCGGCCAGTTGCCGTTCAGATGATCAAAGATGTATTTTGCAACCGGATCTGCTTTTGCACCGATCGTCAGCGCATTTGTATCTCCTTGAGCCTGGAGCCGGGAAAGGAAAGAGTTAAGGGGACTTCCAATAACCCTGTTTTCCGTGATTTCAAGTTAGTCTGACTCACGTTCAATTCCATGAGATGCGCTTTCGATGCAGTCCGCAGCGGTAAGTCGGCGGGCTGCGGG
>CAIVKH010000232.1 GCA_903906425.1 uncultured bacterium | reverse complement strand
GACCAAAACAACGTTCTTTTGCCTTCTCAGAGGCTACCCAGCCCCCCCCCAACGCCGGCACGGGCGCATCTGAAATCTCAAATCTAAAATTTCAGATTCCCAAGCCCGCCCCGAAAAAAGCTTATGAAAAACCTTCATTCCTGCATACGATAGGCCCATCTCAATGCCCCCGAAACGAGGGGTTAATCAGATATTCGGAGGAGAGATGCACCATGGATCAACGAGAACAAGCGGGAAAGTCCGATTCATTTATCACGATCTGGCATTACGAAGGCCGAGACATACCTATGGAAGTCATCGGGCTCTCCGCTGATGTGAAGGCGCGTCTTGCTGAAGCTTTCGCTGATTTCATTTTGCAGAACCTCGATCTCATAACGCCTCAAATTTCCGAGAAGCCCTGAAGGGGCGCTTCCATTTGAGCCGCGCCTTCAGCGCTCACGATGGTTTCGTTTTATTCTTCCCGTGGGCGTTGCCCACGGCTGTCATGAGTCACGCCGTTGGCGTGAAAGAAGGAAACGCCCGACAACACACCGGAAATGACCCCCTGACTTCTGCCTATTTCGGCTTCAACTGCGGGAACAAGATCACGTCGCGGATGGATTCCGCACCGGTGAGGATCATCACGAGCCGGTCAATGCCGATACCCATGCCGCCCGCCGGGGGCATCCCGTGTTCGAGCGCCTCGATGAAGTCGTGGTCAATCTTCGTCGCATCGCCGCCGGACTGCTCGGCGAAGCGTTTCATCTGCACGAGCGGATCGTTCAATTCGCTGTAGGCCGGCGCGATTTCGCGGCCGCCGATGATGCATTCGAAAACATCCACCACCGACTGATCGTCCTCGCAGGCTTTCGCCAGCGGGACGAGTTCGACGGGCAGGCGCGTGACAAACGTCGGCTGGATCAAAGTCTTTTCGATCAGCTTTTCGAAAACTTCCTGCGTGACCTCGACGGTCTTCCATTCCGGCGCGACGTGCAGGCCGAGGGCATCCGCCTTTTTCTTCTGGTCATCGAGTGAAAGATCGAACCAGTCGTTGCCCGCGACGCCCTTGATCAAATCGCGATACGGGACTTCGCGCCACGGCATCGTCAAATCAATCGGCTGCTCCTTCGTCCCCACGGTGAGCGTGCCGAAGACGTTTTTCGCGACGGTTGTGACGAGCGACTGGATCAGTTCCATCATCGTGCGCACGTCGCCGTAGGCTTCGTACATTTCGACCATCGTGAATTCGGGATTGTGAAAACGGCTCAATCCTTCGTTGCGGAAATTGCGGTTCAGTTCGAAGACCTTATCGAATCCGCCGACGAGGAGGCGCTTCAGATAAAGTTCCGGCGCGATGCGCAAAAACATCGGGCAGCCGAGCACGTCATAATGCGTCTTGAACGGATTCGCCGCCGCGCCGCCGGCCATCTGCTGCATCATCGGCGTTTCGACTTCCTGATAGCCGCGGCCGAAAAGGAAACTGCGGATTTCGCGGATGATCGCGATGCGTTTGTTGAAGACTTCGCGGACTTCGGGATTCGCGATGAGGTCCATGTAGCGTTTGCGGTAGCGGATTTCCACGTCGTGCAGGCCGTGGAATTTTTCCGGCGGATTCAGCAGCGCCTTGCTCAGCATCGTCCACTTCGAACATTTCACCGATGGCTCGGCCGTCTTGGTCGTGAACAGTTCGCCTTCGACGCCGATATGGTCGCCGAGGTCGAGAAGCTGGAACGCCTCGAAGGCCGCATCGCCGACGTTGTCCTTCTTCACGTAAATCTGGAACCGGCCCGAGCCGTCGTTGATGTCGGCGAAGATGCTTTTGCCCATCGTGCGGTAGGACGTGACGCGGCCGGCCATGCGGACGGGCTTGTGTTCCTCGAACGCCGCGCGGACTTCGCTGTTGCGGCCCGTGCGCGCGAACGCCTGGCCGAACGGCTTGAAGCCGAGCGCGGCCAGCTTGTGCATTTTTTCCAGCCGCATCGCGCGGTACTGCTCTTCGTTTACGCCGAGTTCCATGATTGTTCTCCTCAAAAAAGGTGCGCGAACGTAGTCGAACCCGCCGCCGCACGCAAGGTGGAGCCGCGCCGCCTGCCGGACTTCCAATGATTGGAAGTTTGCGCGGCCGCAGTTTCCAATGATTGGAAATTGCGCTGACGAAGCGTCGTCAGTCGCCGGTTCTTCGCAGCGTGATGGTCCGGATGTTCATCACCGGCCCGCGGACCTTGACGGCCCTCACCTGAAGCGATACCGGACCGCCATCGAGATGGATGCGACCGGCTTTGGCGGGTTTGTAGTTCGTCCAGTCCATCGTCGGATGCAGACGGATTTTGACCTGCGATTTGCCGGAGACGATCGCAATTTCATTGTTGTCGCCTTCGCGCGGCAGCGAGAAAAGGATCTCCACCTCAAAGGTCCCCGCGCGTTCCGTGGAAAAATCCCACTGGACATATTCCGAAGCGTAATTCCACCAGCCGATATTCTTGAACCCGTCGATGTCTTCGATCTTCAGTGTCTTTCCGTGCAATTTCGCGTCGGCGGCCTGCAACGTGATGACCTGCTGCGCCGCGACCGTGGCCACTGTCGCGGCGGGCATGACTGGGCCGGCGGCGCGCGTGATTTTGATTTCACGGCCGCCGCCGTCGAACAGCTTCACCTCGCAGATGCTCGCATATTTTTTGGGCGGAAGCTTCATGACGCTGATGCGGAGATAGCGCGAGTCGGTGGTGAAGGCGATGTGCTGTCCGCCCGTGCCCGTGTGCGCGGCCAGCAGCTTCCATCGCCGCTCATCATCGCTGGCCTCGATGTTCGCGCCGTAAGTCATCTCGGGAAATTCCCACAGAATTTCCATGCCGCCGAGATTCTGCGGACTGCCAAGATCCATTTCCAGCCAGTGCCCCAGCATCGCATCGCCAGCGCACCATCGCGTCAGCGGATTGCCGTCCATCGCACAGGCGGCGAGGTTGGTTTTGTCCGTCTCTTCGGCCGATGCATCCAGCCGGATGGTCACGCCGGCCGGCTGCGACGCGACAGCGCCGGCGACCGCGGCGGCGGGCGGCAGCGCTGTTTCTGTCGGCGCGGAATTCCAGTGTGTTGTGATCCAGATCAGGATGCACGCCGCCAACGCGACGACAACAATCGACGCCGAAATGATGATGGTTTTTTTTCGCGGGTCCATTTTCGTTGGCGGCTTCGGCGGCGGCTTGTAGCGCTCGAGTATCGTGCTCGGGGCGGCGGTCAGCGCGCCGGATCGCACGCGGACCTTGGCCCGGCTGGTCGCCACGCGAATGGTCGCCCGCGACACTTTCTCCGCGCCCACCTGGTCGTGCGACGGGCGCATCCGCTCGCCGTCGCGATGCTGGAGGAACCATGGCGTCGCCAGTTCCGGCACCAGCTTCAGCTCCGCGAGAAACGCGTCGGCATCGAACGCCACCTTGCGAAACTCGATCGTCCCCCATGCCGAATCAAAGATGCAATAGCTCGCCTGGCCGGAGCCGTCGCCCGGATCGCCGACCGAGCCGACGTTCACCAGATAGCGCGTGCCGGCCTCGGCCATGAGCTTGTACGGCGATTCGGCCAGTTGCGTGACCGCCCCGTCCGCGGCCTGGGCGAAGACGAGCGGCACGTGCGTGTGGCCGATGAAAATGAAGCGCCGGTCCGTCGCCCCGAAGCACGCCTGCGCATCGTCCCGCTCCTCGACATATCCGAAATCATCCGGCGCGGGCGTCTCGGCGTGCGCGAAGATGCAGTCCTCGCCATCCAGCTCCAGCGGCGTTTCGCCCAGCAGCTTCAGCGACGCCTTGTCGAATTGTTTGCGCGTCCACTCGGCCGAGCGGCGGGCATTGTCGTTGAAGAGCGAGAGGTCAATCAAACCCGCGGCGGCCGCGTCGTGGTTGCCCAGCACGAAATTCTGGCAATGCGCCCGCAGGTCCGCCAGCACGCGCGCCGGGGCCGGCCCGTAGCCGACCACGTCGCCAAGGCACACAATCTCGTCCACTTCGCGCGACTGGATGTCGTCGCGAACCGCGCTCCACGCCTGCCAGTTGGCGTGGACATCTGAAACGATGGCATAGCGCATGACAGCCGCAGACCATCCCAAAAACCTGCCGCCGTGACACGGAGAATATTTTTATTCGCCGCGGTCATCGGCCCGGCGCAAAAAATTTCCAATCATTGGAAGTTTACGCGGCCGTCTTTTCCAATGATTGGAAATTGCGGAAAAATCAGGCGTGATAATCCTGGATCGCGCGCACGTCCCAGCCGTGTTCCTTGACGTATTTGATCGCGGCGACCGTCGCGAATGCGCCGTCTTCGGTCGTGATGATCGGGATGCTGCGGCTGATCGCCTCGGTGCGGATTCTCACCTCGTCGGCCCGCGCGATGACGCCGCTGGGCGTGTTCACGACGAGTTGCACGCCGCCCTTTTTCATCAGGTCGATGACGTTCGTGCCGGTCTGGTCGATTAGTTTTTGGAGCACGGTCGCCTGAACGCCGGCAGCTTGCAGCGCCTTTGCGGTGCCGCCCGTCGCGACGATGTTGAAGCCGATCTCCGCGAAGGTCTGGCCGACTTTGACCATCCATTTTTTGTCGGCATCGCGCGCGCTCAGGAAAACGGTTCCGTCGGACGGCAACCGCTGGCCGGCGGCGATCTGGGATTTCCAGTAAGCGGTTTCGAAGTTCATGTCGATGCCCATGACCTCGCCGGTGGATTTCATTTCGGGTCCGACAATCGGATCGACGCCGGGGAAACGGTTGAACGGCAGCACGGCTTCCTTAACCGCGGCCCACGCCACTTCCGGCTCCTTGCCGACGAGGCCGAGCTCCGCCAGCGTCTGGCCCATCGAAATTCGCGCCGCCATTTTTGCGAGCTGAACGCCGGTGGCTTTGCTGACGTACGGCACGGTCCGCGAGGCGCGCGGGTTGATTTCGATGATGTAGATTTCGCCCTTCTGGACGGCCATCTGGACGTTCATCAGCCCGCGGACATTGAGCGCCAGCGCGATTTTACGCGCAGCTTCCTTCAGGCCGACGACGATCTTTTTCGAGAGCGTGTGCGGTGGCGTGCAGCAGGCGCTGTCGCCGGAATGAATGCCCGCGACTTCGATCTGTTCCATCACGCCGCCGATGTACACGTCCTTGCCGTCGCACAAAACGTCCACGTCAATTTCCGTCGCGCGTTCGAGGTAGCGGTCAATCAGCACGGGGAAGCCGGGACTTGCGGCGAACGCGGCTTCGATGAACGGGCCGGCGTCGTTTTCGTTGCGCGAAATCATCATCGCGCGGCCGCCGAGCACGTAGGACGGGCGGATCATGATCGGATAGCCGATCTTTCGCGCGGCGAGAATTCCTTCGTCAACGGACATGACCGCGGCGCTTTCGGGTTGCTTGAGTCCAATCTGGTCAAGCAGTTCGCGGCAACGCTTGCGATCCTCGGCAATGTCGATGCTGTCGGAACTCGTGCCGAGCACGTTGACGCCGGCCTTCACCAGCGGCACCGCGAGATTCAGTGGAGTCTGTCCGCCCATCTGCACGACGACTCCGACGGGCTTTTCGTTGTCGATGATGTTCATCACGTCTTCGAACGTGAGCGGTTCGAAATAGAGTTTGTCCGACGTGTCGTAGTCGGTCGAAACCGTTTCAGGATTCGAGTTCACCATGATCGCCTCGTAGCCCATTTCGCGAAGCGCCTTCACGGTGTGGACGCAGCAGTAGTCGAACTCGATACCTTGGCCGATGCGGTTCGGACCGCTGCTCAAAATGATGACCTTCTTTTTATCGGTGACGCGCGATTGATCGAACGTCTGATAGCTCGAATAGAAATACGGCGTGAACGCTTCGAACTCGCCGGCACATGTGTCGACGAGGCGATAGACCGGCTTGATTCCCGCGGCGAGACGTTGCGTGCGGATGTCCGAATCCTTCGTGTTGCCGCCGCGAAGCGCGGCGAGCTGGCGGTCGGAGAATCCGATCTTCTTCGCTTCGAGCAGCACGTCCGTCGGGATCGGTTCGTGCGAGGGAAGCGACATGATTTTGCGCTCCATCTCGACGAGT